>JALZEC010000249.1 GCA_030862235.1 Actinomycetota bacterium
CTGCAGCCGGGCCACCGTCTCCAGGTTGTGGTTGAGGACGTCCGGATGGGCGTCGAAGACCTGGCCGAGGGCGACGGCGTCCCCCTTGCAGTCGGGGATCAGGACCTCGACCACCGTTCCCGGACACCGGCGGCGGACGGCTGCGATCGTCGCCGCGAACTGCGCGGCACCGCCGTCGGGGAGGTCGTCGCGGGCGACGGCGGTGACGACGGCGTGCGCCAGGCCCATGCGGGCGACCGCTTCGGCCACGTGCTCCGGCTCGCCCGGGTCCGGCGGGCCGCTGGGGCGTCGGGTGTCGACCAGGCAGAAGTCGCACGAGCGGGTGCACCGCTCGCCGTTGATCATGAACGTGGCCGTCCCGTCGTTCCAGCACTCGAAGATGTTCGGGCAGCCCGCCTCCTCGCACACGGTCACGAGGTCGAGCGAGCGCATCGTCTTCTTGAGCTCGCGATAGCCGGGCCCCATGTCGGCGTGCACCCGGAGCCACGCCGGCTTGCGCTCCCCGATGGACAGACCGCTGACGAGACCGGCTTCCGTCCTCCGGTCAACCGAGTGATCACGCCACGCAACGTCGGCCCGCTGCGCCCGCCCCCCGCCCCACTCCTTGGCCGCCCGCTCGACCACGGCGTCCACCACATCCCGCATCGTCGCCTCGATCCCCTCTGCGACGAGGGAGGTCACCGCCTTGTCCGGGATGCCGCAGGGGACGATGTGGCCGAAGTACGACATGTCCGGGTGGACGTTGAGGGCGAAACCGTGCATGGTCCGTCCGCGAGTGCGGCGGACGCCGATGGCGCAGAGCTTGCGCGGGTTCGGTCCCTCGGGGTCGACCCAGACCCCGGGGTAGTCCGGGAGGCGGCCGAGGTTGGTCATCCCCACCTCGGCGCAGGCGTCGATCACGACCTGCTCCACGGAGTGCACGTAGGCAGGGGTGGCGTCGGGCCCGTCCGGCCACGAGAGGATGGGGTAGCCCACCAGCTGGCCGGGGCCGTGGTAGGTGACGTCGCCCCCCCGGTTCGTCCGGACGAGCTCGGCACCGACGGCGGCCGGGTCGACCAGCACGTGGTCGAGCGAGCCTCGCAGCCCGAGGGTGAACACGTGCGGGTGCTCAAGGAGCAGCAGGTACGGGTCACGGGCGTGGAGGAACAAGGCCCGCTGCAGGGCGAAGGAGTCGGCGAAACGGACCCGGCCCAGCCAGCGGGCCTGCAGGGCCGTGCCCATGGGGCTCCTAGACCTCCTGGGACCAGTCGCGGGTCTCGATGATCTCCTTGACGCGGCCGACGAAGGCCGAGGCGTAGGCGCCGTCGAAGGCCCGGTGGTCGAACGACAGGCCGAGCATCCCGACCGGGCGGACGACGACGGCGTCCGTCCCGTCGGGCAGCTCGATGGCCACCGGCCGCTTGCGGATGCCGTCGGTGGACAGGATGGCGACCTGGGGCTGGTTGATCACCGCGTAGGTCAGGAACGTGCCGAACGGCCCCGGGTTGGTGATGGTGAACGTGCCCCCGGAGATGTCGTCCGCCGAGAGCTCCCGGGAACGAGCGCGGCGGGCAAGGTCGGCCATGGACCGGGCCAGGGCTCGCAGCCGCAGCTGGTCGGCGTCGTGTACCACGGGCACGATCAGTCCCTCGAAGTTGATGTCCACGGCGACGCCGAGATTGATGCGACGGTGGACGATCAGCTCGTTGTCGCCCACCGAGGCGTTCACGTGCGGGAACTCCTCCATGGCGTCGATCACGGCCCGGGCGATGAACGGCAGGTAGGTGAGGGAGAAACCCTCCTTCTCCTTGAACTCGTTCTTCACCGCCTTCCGCACCTTGTCCACCGCGTGGTAGTCGACCTCCGTCGCCACCAGAACGTGGGCCGACGTGGCCTTGGAGCGGATCATGTGCTCCGCCGTGCGTCGGCGGATGTTGGAGAAGGGGATGACCTCGTCATCGGCGCCCGCCGCGGCAGGGGCCATGGGGGCGGGCCGCTTGGCGGCGGCCGCGGGAGCGGGCTGCTTGGAGGGCGCCTTGGCCTCGGCCCCGTCCCCGTCGGCGGGAGCCTCGGCCGGGCCCTCGGGCTTGTCCTCGCGGCGGAGCAGGTCGGGCGGAGCGGTGGCCGCGGCGGCGGGCTGACGCGCCTGCTTCCGGCCGCCGTTACGGTCGATGTAGGCGAGGACGTCCGCCCGGGTGATGCGACCGCCCTGGCCGGAACCCTCGATCTGGTCGGGATCGAGGTTGTTCTCGTTGATCAGCTTGCGGACGACGGGCGACAGGAGTTTGCCTGCCGTGCGCTTCCCTCCGCCCCCCTCGCCGCGACCGGCACCACCGCCATCTCCGCCGTCGCCGTCGGAGGAAGCGCGGCCCTCAGCGCCGCCGTCCTCCTTCGCCTGCTGGCGCGCCTTGCTCGCCTCGGCCTCGGCTCGGGGCGGCCGGGTCTCGGCGTCCTCGGAGACGGGCTCCTCCTGTTCGTCGACGGAAGGCGGTTCGTCGGCGTCGTCCTTCTCGACCGACTCCTCCTCGGCCCGCTGGCCGTCCTCCTCGCCGTCGTCCGCCGCCTTCCCCTGCGGCGCCTGCTTGGCCGCTTCCCCGTCGTCCGCCTCACTGCCGCCGTCCCCGTCCCCGCCCGACGGCTTGTCGGCGGTGATGACGGCGAGCTTGGCCCCCACGTCGACGGTCTCACCCTCCTCGACGAGGATCTCGGCCAGATACCCCGAGGCGGTGGACGGGACCTCCGAGTCCACCTTGTCGGTGGAGACCTCGAACAGCGGCTCGTCCTCGTTGACCTCGTCCCCCACCTGCTTGAACCACTTGGTGATGGTCCCTTCGGTGACGGTCTCGCCGAGCTGCGGCATCGTGATGTCGGGCATCAGCCGTGAAGCCCCCTTCCAGTGAGCGACAGGACGGTCTCGCCGAACGTCTCCGACAGCGTCGGGTGTGGATGGATGAAGTGGCCGATCTCCTCGGGGGTCGCTTCCCAGTTGACCGAGAGGTAGGCCTCGGCGAGCTGCTCGGTGACCCAGGGGCCGGCCATGTGCACGCCCAGGAGCCGCCCAGCCTTGCCGTCGGGCCCCTTCTCGGCGATGACCTTGACCAGGCCTTCGGCCTCGCCGACGATCAGCGCCCGGCTGTTGCCGGTGAAGCGGTGCTTGGAGACGACCACGTCGTAGCCCGCGTCCTTGGCCGCCTGCTCGGAGAGCCCGGCGAAGGCCACTTCCGGGAAGGAGTAGATGCACCAGGGCACGCGCTGGTAGTCGACGCCGACCGGGTCCTCGCCCAGCACGTCCTTGATGGCGACGATCGCCTCGGCGAAGCCGACGTGGGCCAACTGGGGCGTGTTGACCAGGTCGCCCACCGCGTACACGCCGTCCTCGGCCGTGCGCTGGTGGTCGTCGACCTCGACGAAGCCCTTCTCGTCGACCTTCACCCCTGTGTCATCGAGGCCGAGGTTCTCCGAGAGGGGCCGGCGGCCGACCGACATCACGATGGTGTCAACGGTGACGGGGTCGCCGTCGCCCAGCTTGACCGTCGTCTGCTCGTCGGAGGGCTCGTGCCCCTCGACCTTCACGCCGGTACGGATGTCGATGCCCCGCTTCTTGAAGGACCGGACGACCACCTCGGCGACGTCACGGTCGCAGCCGGGCAGGATCTTGGGCAGCGCCTCGAGGATGGTCACCTGGGTGCCCAGATCGCTCATCATGGACGCGAACTCGCAGCCGACGGCACCCCCACCGATGACGGCGGCCGAGGCCGGCAGCTTCTCGAGCTCGAGCACCTCGTCGGAGGTGAGCACGAACTTGCCGTCCACGTCGAAACCGGGGAGCGTCCGGGGGACGGACCCGCTGGCGAGGATGACGGCCTTGGTCGCCTTGAGGTCGGTTCCGTCGTCGACCTTCACCGTGTGGTGCCGGCCAAGGGTGCCCGTGCCGCTGACCGTGGTGATCTTCCTGCCCTTCATCAGGGACTGAAGGCCCTTCCACAGCTGGTTGACCACCTTCTGCTTGCGGGCCTGGACGCCGCCGAAGTCGACGCTGGGCTGGTCGGCGACCACCCCGAACTCCTTGGCCCCGGCGACCGTGCGAAACACGGTGGCGGTCTCGAGGAACTGCTTGGCCGGGATGCATCCCCGGTGCAGGCAGGTGCCGCCGATCTTCTCCCGCTCGACCACGGCGACGTGGAGACCGGCGGAGGCGCCGTAGAGCGCGGCGGCGTAGCCGCCCGGTCCGCCCCCGATTACGACTACGTCGAACTGTTCGGCCATCCTTGCCAGCCTACCGAGCGCCTGTGCCGTACCCGGAGGCCGTCCCGTCCTCGGGTCTACAGGCTCTGGGTAGGGATGCCGATGAGGGAGAGAACGGCGTAGGGCAGCGAGCCCTGGCGGCGAAGAGGGAGGCGTGACGTGATTCGTCTGCTCGGGGGAGGTGTGATCGGCTTCCTGCTGATCGCCCTCTGGATCTACTGCATCTTCGACGTGATCGCGACGGACGAGGCCCTGATCCGGAACCTCCCCAAGGGCGTGTGGCTGCTGATCGTGATCTTCATCCCCGACATCGGATCGATCGCCTGGCTGGCCCTCGGCCGTCCGCCGTTCGCCGGTTGGCGTCCGGGGGACACCGGTATGCGGCCCACGCGGCGCGTGGTGGGCCCGGAGGACAGGCCCGACTTCCCGTCATCCCGCCAACTCGATCAGGCGGCCGAAGACCGCAGGCGGCTGGAGGCTTGGGAAGCCGACTTGCGGCGGCGGGAGCAGGAGCTGAAGCGCCGGGACGGGGAGGGCGAGGAGCCGCCGCAACCGTCGGCCTGAGCGGAACCGCTGCCGCCGCCCACCGACCACCCTCCGGCCCCGATGGACGGGGAACCTTCGTCGCTCCCTACCGCTCTTTGGGACTGACCAACCCAGAGCTCAGGCGGCGAGGGTGACCTGGACGGCGAACGCAACCAGGATGAGGAGGCCACAGAGCAAGGCGGCGATGATGAGGCCCCGGGTGCTCATCCCGAGCTCTCCTCGCGAGGCAGCGGCTTGCGGCCGGGGAACCCCTCTTCCGGCAGATGCCACCAGCCCAGCTCGTCCTCGCCCCACTTCCAGCACAGGAAGTAGACGACGCCGTCCTCCCCCTGGGCGTGGAAGTCGATGAGGCCGGAGGCGGCGTCCCGCAGGATGATGTCGCCCGTCTGCAGCTCCTCGTACGCTTCCTGGGCGTCGACGAGGAGGGAGCGCTGGCCGTTGGGGGAGGGATGGCGCCCGGCCCGGACCAACGCCGCCTCTCGGATGATCCCGACGAGCTCCTTCACCCTGGGTAGATAGGCCCGGGCCTCTTCGACCGTCCAGAGCCGCACCGCGAGTACCGTAGTGGTGCGCCGACGGCGATTCCGCCGGCTGGCGAGAGAGGACGCAGGGGAGCTCGGAGCGCCGGGCTGAGAGGCGAGCACGACCGGCTTGCGACCCTTAGACCAACCGGCCCGGTAATGCGGGCGAAGGGAGCGTGGATGTCTGATCGGTGTGGCGACGACCCCCTGGTGATCGCTGGGCGGGAGTTTCGCTCCCGGCTGTTCCTGGGGACCGGCAAGTTCCCCTCCAACGCCGCCTTGCGAGGAGCGATCGAGGCGTCGGGCACGGAGATGGTGACCGTCGCCCTCCGGCGGATGGACTTCGCCCCGCCGACCGAGGAGGACGACATCCTCGACGTGATCGACCCCGCCCAGGTGCTGCTCCTGACCAACACCAGCGGTGCGGACGACGCCGACGAGGCGGTGCGGCTGGCCCGGCTCGCCCACGCCGCCGGCCTCCCGACGTGGATCAAGCTGGAGATCACGCCTGATCCCCGCTACCTGCTGCCCGACCCGGTGGAGACCCTGCGGGCGGCGGAGATCCTGGTGGCCGAGGGCTTCACCGTGCTTCCCTACGTGAATGCCGACCCCGTCCTCTGCAAGCGACTGGAGGAGGTGGGTTGCGCCACGGTGATGCCCCTCGGATCCTGGATCGGCTCCAACCAGGGGCTGCGCACCAGGGCGGCCATCGAGATCATCGTGGAGCAGTCGCTCGTGCCGGTGGTGGTGGACGCCGGGTTGGGCGCGCCCTCCCATGCCGCCGAGGCCATGGAGCTGGGGGCTGACGCCGTACTGGTCAACACCGCCATCGGGACGGCCGGGGACCCGCCCGCCATGGCCGCCGCCTTCCGGCTGGCGGTGGAAGCGGGGCGGGGTGCTTTCGTGGCCGGCTTGCCGGCGGTGGGGACGGCGGCGGTCGCCTCGTCGCCCCTGACGGGGTTCCTCGCTGAGGACGGCGTTCGGGCCACCGACGGCGTTCAGGCCACGCAGGCCGGCCACGGCGTTCAGGCCACGCAGGCCGGATGACGGCCGTCTCCGTCACCCTCGAGTCCCGGCCGGACGGAGTGCCGGAGGGGACGGCGGCGGCCGACGTGGGCGCCTTCCAAGCCGGACCCCTGCCCGCCCTGCGCGAGCTGGTCGCGACGGCCACCGAAGCCGACGTCGACCGGGCGCTGCGGGCGTCCCGGCGGTCGTTCGCCGACTTCGCCGCGCTCCTGTCTCCGGCGGCCGCCGAGCGGCTGGAGGACCTGGCCCGCCTGGCCCACGAGACGACGATCCGCCGGTTCGGGCGGGTGGTCCGGCTGTTCGCCCCCCTGTACCTGTCCAACGAATGTGTGTCGGTCTGCTCCTACTGCGGGTTCTCGTCGGGGAACGACGTCGCCCGCCGCACCCTCGCCCCGGATGAGCTGCTCGCCGAGGCTCGAGCGCTGCTCGACCTCGGGTTCCGTCACCTCCTGCTCGTCGCCGGCGAGCACGCCCGCATCGTGTCCAAGGACTTCCTGGTCGACACTGTCCGGCTCCTCGCCCCGCTCGTGCCCTCCCTCTCGGTCGAGGTCCAGGTGTGGGACGTCGCGACGTACCGCCGCCTCGTCGAGGCGGGGTGCGAAGGCCTGGTCGTGTATCAGGAGACGTACGACCGCGACACCTACGCTCAGGTCCACATCAAGGGCAAGAAGCGCAACTACGACTGGCGTCTGGCCGCGCCCGACCGCGGGGCCGAGGCGGGGATGCGCCGGCTCGGGATCGGGGCGCTGCTCGGCCTGCACGAGGACTGGCCGTCGGAAGCACTGTCGCTTGCCGCCCACGCCCGGGCTCTCCTCCGCCGGTGGTGGCGGTGCGACCTCACGGTGGCCCTCCCTCGCCTGCGCCCGGCGGCCGGCGACTACCAGCCGGCGGCACCTCTGACTGACCCCGAGTTCGCCCAGCTCCTGTGTGCCCTCCGGCTGTTTCTCCCGGACGTGGGCCTCACCCTCTCGACCCGGGAGCCGCCGGTCCTCCGGGACGCCCTGCTCCCGCTGGGCGTCACCCAGATGTCCGCCGGCTCCCACACCGAGCCCGGGGGCTACGCCGCGCCGAGTGACGCGGAAGCCCAGTTCGAGGTCAGCGACACGCGGGCTCCGGCAGAGGTGGCGGCGGCTGTCCGGGCTATCGGGTACGAGCCGGTTTGGATCGACACCATCGGCGCGAGGCGGGGTGTCCGGCCGCTGAGCCGGCACCGAGTGCGCGTATGAACCCCTGGGTATAGGGCGAGAGCAGACGCCGGGGACCGCACGAGGTCTCCGCACGAACGCGAAGGAGATGTGGATGGACGCGCTGAGCCTGCTGACCGCCGACCACAACCGGGTGCGGGGCCTGTTCGCCCGGTTCCAGGAGGCCGAGGAGAGCGAGGACACGGCGCAGATGGCACAGCTGGCCGAGAAGATCTTCACCGAGCTCGAGGTGCACGCGACGATCGAGGAGGAGATCTTCTACCCGGCGGTCAAG
>JALZEC010000253.1 GCA_030862235.1 Actinomycetota bacterium
TCTCGAGAGCTTCGGCCTGGTGAGCACGGTGTACGCCACCGGGTTGCGCGCGGGAACGGTGGCCGAAGAGCTAGGCGACGACTCGGCCGGGTTCGCCAACGCCTACGAGCGGTCCAAGTGGGAGGCGGAACAGGTGGTGGCGGCGGCCGCCGAGGACGGCCTGCCGTGCCGCATCCTCCGGGTGGCGACGGTCATCGCCGACGACCACTCGGGGCGGGTGACCCAGCGCAACGCCTTCCATGAGACGCTCAAGCTGTGGTTCCACGGGCTGCTGCCCCTCGTCCCGGGCAACCCGGCCACGCCCCTCTACCTGGTCACGGGCGACTTTGTGGCCGACGCCGTCGTGACGCTGATGGAGCCCGAACATCGGGGCGTGTTCCACGTGGCCCACGACGCCGCCCACTCGCTGACCCTGGCCCAGGCGGTCGAGGTCGTCGCCGAGGCGTTCGAAGCGGTCGAGTCCTACCGCCGCCGCCGCATCCTGCGACCTCTGCTTGGCGACGAGGAGTCCTTCGATCTGCTCACGAGCGGAGTCGGCTCGTTCGGCGGAGGGATGGTGCGTCAGGCCCTCGAGTCGGTGGTGCCGTTCGCCCGCCAGCTGTTTGTGGTCAAGGCGTTGGACAACGCCCGGATGAGGACCGCGCTCGGCAGCTCGTACGTCCCGGGCGACCCGGCTGAGCTCGTGCGGCGGACGTGCGAGCACCTGGTCGCCACGAAGTGGGGTCGCGGTGCGGTGGCCTGAGCGCGTGCGCATGGCGGTGGCGACGTCGCCCCTCACGCCCCACGAGCTGTCAGTGGGGGAGCTCGCCGTGTACGACGGCCTGGTCGGCGTTCTCCGCCGCCATGACTGGCTCCTCGGCCGGGCCGCCCTCAAGGCGGTCCTCGACGGGGCCGACACGGCGGAGGTGACGTTTCCTCATGGGCAGCTGTCGCTTACCCACGCCGGCGGCGTCGCCGTGGCCATTGCCGCCGATGGCCAACACGTCGGCGTCGGCGTGGACTTCGAACCTCATCGGCCGACCGATCCCCGTACGGCCCGGTTCTTCCTCCACGAGGACGAGCGGGCCGATCACGACCTGCTCCGCCTCTGGACGGTGAAGGAAGCCCTGCTCAAGGCGACCCCGGCCAACGACGGGGCCCAGCTCCTCGACTACCACCTGGACGACACAGCGGTCACCACCGGATCGGCCACGGACAGGCGTGGTCACACCTTCCGCTACCGGTCCACCACGTTCGGCGACGGCCACCTGACCGTCGCCGTCTGTTCGGGGAGGGCGGATGTCCCTGTCTGACGACGAGCTCTGGGTGCTCAGCTACTACCGCACCTCGGAGATCAACGGTGCCCTGTTCTTCGGTCGCCTGGCGCGCGCCCTCAAGCCCAGCCCCATCCAGCACGATCTGACCAAGCACTTTGCCGACGAGTCCCAGCACGCGTGGTACTGGACGGACTGCCTGGACCGGCTGGGCACCCGTCCCATCAAGCTGTCCGAGGGCTACCAGGACCAGTACCTGGAGGCAGCCGGCCTCCCCGTGAATCTGATGGAGGTGCTGGCCATCACCCTGGTGTTCGAGCGGCGCGTCATCAACCAGTACGCCAAGCACCTGGCCATCCCCGACGTGACCCCGGAGGTCAAGGAGACCATCGACCGGATCATGCTGGACGAGCGCTGGCACGTGCAGTGGGTTCGCGACGCGCTCGAGGGGATGGAGGACAAGTTCGGCAAGGAGACGATCGCCGAGACGCTCCGCCGCTACAAGGAGGCCGACCGCGAGGTGTACGCCCAGACGCTCAAGGAGCACGAGGATCGGCTCGGCTTCCTGCTGGAATCCCGTCCCCGCTTCCCGGAGGCCTGACATGCCCCCTTCCCCCGACGAGGTCAACCAGCGCATCGCCCAAGTCCTCGGGGTGCCCGCCAATCGGGTCAAGCCCGACGTGGTCCTCACCGACCTCGTGTCCGACAGCTACCGCCTGGTGGAGATGGCGATCGAGCTGCAGGACGATTACGACGTGGTCTTCACCCAGGCCGACCTCTCCCAGGTGACGACCGTCGGCGAGCTGACCGAGCTGGTGCGGAGCCGGGCCGGCTAACTCTCGGTCGAGAACACCCACCGGGTGGGTCGCGTGGAGAACTCCTCGGGCCGCTCGATCACCCCGAAGGCTCGCTCGGGCCGGAACTCGACGATCAGGTTCTCGCGGAGGAACGAGGCGGAGAGCTCGGGGGCCATGGGCTGGTACTTGGCCAGGTACCGCTCTGCCCACTGCGCCCAGCGATCCTCGTCGTGGACCACGCTGGCCCGACCCTCGAGCGAGACGCATTCGACCGTGTCGTCGATCATGACCGCGGCGTGGGGATTGGCCGCCAAGTTGCGGGCCTTGCGCGACCGGGGCCCGCAGCTGAAGGCGAAGCAGGCGTCACCGTCATGCCATACGCCCCACACAGGCAGGGCGTGGGGACGGCTTTCGGCTGAAACGGTCACGACCCAGAAGTTTTGGTTGGTGGCGAGCCGTGTGGCCGCCCAGGACCACGGCAGCGGCTCCCACCTCGCCGTGCCCACGCCGTAGTCGGGCATGTACGGCCGCTCGGACCGAGGTGCAGCCATCAGCGCTCCTCGTCGTACCACCGCCGGAGCCGGTCGACGATGGCTCGGAAGGTGCCGTCCTCCA
>JALZEC010000277.1 GCA_030862235.1 Actinomycetota bacterium
ATTGACATTCCGATCGGGCTCGCCGAGGCAGGGCAGCGCGACGCAGACGTCGCTGCGAGGCAATTCCTCGGGCCACGCCGCAACTCGGTATTCCTTGCTCCGATCCGTTCAGCCGCGGAAGCGTCCACTCACGCCGAAGCAACGGCCGTGTCGATGCGGATGATCGGGAGCGGCATCAGTCAGCAGGCGTTCGCCCTGGGGCGAAAGATCCTCGAGGTCGAGCGGTGGCTCCAGTCGGCACCGTGTCCGGTCTTCGAGGTCCACCCTGAAGTTTCGTTCGCCATTCTCCTCGGTGAGCCTGCCAGAGCGTCGAAGAAGACGTGGGCGGGGATGCTCGATCGCCTGGGCGCGCTCAAGGCAGCCGCGATCAATCTTGAGTACGTCGATGAGGCGGCTGGGTCCTCGGTCGCAGTAGACGACATGCTCGACGCTGCCATTGCCGCCTGGACGGCGGGTCGCCTCGCCGACGGCGTCGCTCGTTCCTTCCCGGAGGATCCTCTGACTGAAGCGTCAGGAAGGGTCGTCGCGATCTGGGCGTAGAAACGTCGGCCTACGGTCGGCATTGGCAGACTAGGGGACGGGGTGGGGGCTGAGCGGAAGCCGAACCGTCACGGTGGTGCCCTCACCAGGAGCGGAGTCGAACCCGATCTCCCCGAGGTGCTCCTCGATCAACCTTCTTGCTGATGGACAGCCCGAGGCCAGTGCCGGGAACGGCCAACTCCTGGGCTGACGACGACCGGAAGAAGCGCTCGAAGACCCACCCCTGTTCGTCGACTGAAACGGGCTGAGCTGCGATGCTCACTCGCCGCTGAGGTCGAAGACGTCGAAGAAGCCTTCGTGCTCGGCACGGGTCCGGTTCCCGAGGCCGACGAAGCGGTAGCGCCACCGACCTGGGACAGTGGCGGCTACGACCACGTGATAGGAGCCCGGACCGGTCCTGACCACGCTCTCGTCAACGCCATACGTCAGCTCGGCGCTCCTGCCCTGCGGATCCCGCACCCGGACGATGACGCGTGACGGCTCGAAGGGTTCCTCCTCGGTGCCGAAGTGCGCCGCGAGCGCGATCTGCTCGCCCAGTTCGTACACATCCGATCCCGCCACCACCGTCATCTTCGCAGATCTCCGGTCGGGGAACGGTGTTTCCTGTGCCAAACTGGCAAGCTCGTGGTGGCCGTAGCTCAGCTGGTTAGAGCGCCAGGTTGTGGCCCTGGAGGTCGGGGGTTCAAGTCCCCTCGGTCACCCCACGAGCGCCTCTAGCTCAACTGGCAGAGCAGCGGACTCTTAATCCGCGGGTTCAGGGTTCGAGGCCCTGGGGGCGCACTCAAAAGAGCAGGTCAGAGGAGGTAAGGGCCTGTTCGGAAAGGTTTAGCAGCCTCTCCGTAGTTTCCCGCTGGCGCGAGACAACCTTCTGCTAAACCTTTCGCTAAACTCTTTCGCGTGCGGCTGGCGGACCGGGTCGAGGCCAAGATCGACCGCTCGGGTGAGCACCACCGATGGCTCGGCGCGACCGACCCGCGCGGCGTCCCTGTGATCAAAGTCGAGGGCCGGGTAACCACCGTGCGCCGGGTCATCGCCGAGCTCGCCGGGGGCGGTGCGCTGCCGTCCGGCGCCAAGGTCGGGGCCTGTCCGGACGATCCGCTGTGCGTGCGCACGGATCACCTCCAGATGAACGGCGTACCCGTCGCCCCAAAGCCCGATCGAGCCCGCAAGGGCAGTGGCTCGCTGAGCGAGATCCGACCCGGCGTCTTCAAGCTGTCGGTCGTTGCCGGTCGCCACTCGGACGGCACCGTGCGCCGGTCGTTCCGGACCTTCCACGGGACGCGGAGCGAGGCCGCCCGTGCGCTTGCCGCCTTCGTCGCCGAGGTGGGCGACGGCTCGGCCTTGCCGCCGCCCGCGTCGAAGGTGATGACACTGGACGAACTCCTGCGGGCCTACATCGACTCCTGCCGGGAGGACAGCGACGACAACCCCAAGGCATGGGAGGCGTCCACGCTCTACCGCTACGACGGCATCCGCCGGAACTGGATCACGCCGGTGATCGGCGACGTGAAGCTGGCCAACGTCAGCGAAGAGCACATTGACCGCTGTTTCGCGAAGATGCGCCGGCTGGGCGCGAGCCGCAGCCACATGAACCAGACCCGGTCACTGCTGAGCGGTGCCTTCAAGTGGGCGCGCCGTCGGAAGCTGGTGGGTCGCAACCCGCTTGCGGGCTACGAGTTGCCCAAGAGCAAATACCAGTCTCACGAGGTCGTCCCACCCGAGGTTGAGGACCTCGTCGCGCTGCTGAATTCCGCGGCTGAACACATACCCGACGTCGCGCCCGTGCTCTCACTCGCGGCAACAACGGGCATGCGCCGGGGCGAGCTGAGCGGTCTCCGGCGCTCGGCCCTGGACCTGAATGGCGGTCGCCTCCGCGTGGATCGCGCCGTGACCGACGCCGGTGGCCAGGTGGTCGAGAAGGGGACGAAGACGCACCAGGCGCGCTGGGTCAGCCTTGACCCAGCGACGGTCGAGCTCCTCGCCCGCCACCTCGAGGACATGGAAGACCGGGCTGCATTGGCGGGGGCACGCGTGGCGGACGACGCGTTCGTCTTCTCGCTCGAGGCGGACTGCTCCAAGCCGATGCGTCCCGACTACATGACCCGTCGCACTGCCCAGCTCCGGAAAAACCTTGGCCTGGCCGAGGGGAGCTTCGATGCGACGATCCTTGCCCTGAGGAAGTTCACCAGCACTGAGTTGATGGACGCGGGCTTCAATCCGAGCCTGGTGAGCGGGCGACAGGGCCACACCGTCCAGGTGATGCTGCAGCACTACTCGAAGGCGAGGCGTTCTGCGGATCGTGCGGCGGCCGAGCACCTCGGCCGCCGGGTCCACGGCGGAGTTGCCAACGCCTGAGGTCCCTCCGGACTTGCTGGCAGATGACCACCGTATCAAACGAAATTATTGAGTTACCAACGCACATGT
>JALZEC010000294.1 GCA_030862235.1 Actinomycetota bacterium
GGACGGGTCCCTTACGTCCTCGACGTCCAAGATCTATGGCCCGAAAGCGCTGAGTCCTCCGGGATGGTTCGCAGCCCCTGGATCTTGAATGCGATCGACCGGTGGTGTCGCATGAGCTACCGGCGGGCGAGCCAC
This sequence comes from Actinomycetota bacterium, assembly GCA_030862235.1. GTDB lineage: Bacteria > Actinomycetota > Acidimicrobiia > Acidimicrobiales > AC-14 > JALZEC01. The sequence goes on from JALZEC010000294.1 coordinate 136, forward strand.
ATCATCGTGCCAACGCAGGGGTTCAAGCGGGCCCTGACCGAGCGAGGTGTCCCCGAGGACAAGATCTCGGTGATCTTCAACTGGTCGGACGAAGGCGCCGCCGGCGCCGGCAGCCAGCGGGAGAGCTCGTTACCCCCGGCCGTGCTTCGTGCATTGGACGGAGGATTCAACGTCGTCTACGCCGGCACCATGGGGCCCGTTCAGGCTCTTGAGTGCGTCATCGCCGCGGCCGAGCTTCTGGCCGACCGACCCGACGTCCGGTTCGTCTTCGTGGGGGACGGCGTCGAGACGGCCAAGCTCACCGAGCTCGCCGCCACGAGCGGGCTGGAGAACGTGCGATTCCTGCCGCGCCAAGCACCAAAGGACGTAGTGCCCATATTGGTCAATGCCGACGCGCTGCTGGTCCACTTGAAGGACGACCCGTTGACGCGGGTGAGCATTCCCCAGAAAACCCAGGCCTATATGGCCGCCGGGCGGCCCATCATCATGGCGGTTCGCGGAGAAGCATCCGACCTGGTTCGCCGGGCGAGAGCCGGAGTGGTCTGCGAACCGGGAGATCCGGCTAGCATCGCAAGGGCAGTGCGGGAACTGTCGGCAATGGCCCCCCACGAGCTGGCAGCCATGGGGCGAAACGGCAGGCAGTTCTACGAGGAGAACTTCGCCTTTTCCAGTGGAGTGGGAAAGGTGGAGGCCGTGCTGCAGTGCGCTGGGACGAGGACGTGACTGCCATGCCGGACGAGCACCATGAGCCGATTGGCTTCTCGGTGCCGCACATCGACGACTCTGACATCGAAGCCGTCGTCGGTGTGTTGCGAGGAGGATGGCTCACCACCGGGAGCGAATGCGCCGCGTTCGAACGCGAGCTGCAGGACTACCTCGACGTTCCTCACGCCGTTGGCCTCTCCTCGTGCACCGCGGCGATCGAGACGGCCTTCGCCTATCTCGGTCTTCCGGCCGGCGCCCAGGTCGGGGTTCCGACCTGGACATTTCCCGCCAGCGCGTTCGCGCCGGTGCGTCACGGTGCGGTTCCCGTGCTCGTCGATCTCGACCCCGACACGCTCAATGTCTCCGCCAAGGCGCTTGAAGCGGCGATCGCATCCGGCATCGACGCCTTCGTGGCCGTGCACTTCGCCGGGATTCCCCTGAGCCGTGAGGTGCACGACATACTGCAATCGGCGCGGGTTCCCGTGATTGAGGACGCAGCCCACGCCTTCGGCGCCGTCGATCACCGCGGGCGAGTGGCTGGACAGGACAGCGTGGCTGCCTGTTTCTCGTTCTACGCGACGAAGAACCTGACGTCGGGCGAAGGCGGCGCATTGGTGACCGAAGACGCCGACCTGGCCGACTTCGCTCGTTCCTTTCGCCTCCACGGCCTCGTCGGCGACGCCTGGAGCCGCTACCGGACCGGTTCGGCGGCTCTTCCGGAGGTCGTCACCCCCGGCATCAAAGGAAACCTCCCGGACCTCCTCGCCGCCCTCGCCCGCTCGCAGCTCCGTCGTTTCGACGACCTGCAGAAGGTGCGAAGGGAGATCGTGCTGCACTACCGGTCTCGCCTCAGCCACATGGAGGGCGTGCGCGCCGTCCCCACCGACCACATGGACGGCAGCGCCGATCATCTGATGGTCGTCGTGCTCGACGAGCACATCGACCGTGAGCGGGTCATTGCTCGTCTCTCAAGTGCCGGGATCGGCTCGAGCGTGCACTTCCGCCCGCTTCACCATCTCCAGTGGTTCCGCCGCCACGCCGTCCTTGCCGGCGACGAGCTGCCCGTCGCCGATGCCCTGGCGCCTCGAGCGCTCAGCCTGCCGCTGCACGCCCGTCTGGAGCCGCCGCAGGTTGACCGAGTGTGCGACGTGCTGGCATCTGCTCTTTCGTGAGACCGAGGTCGGGCTCGTCGCCGTCCTGAAGGGTCAGCTCCCGGTCCCAACCCGGCTCGTTACCCTGCTCTCGGAAAAGCCCGAAAGCAGGCTCCACACGTCCTTGGACCGAAGGAGACGGTGGCCACGCTGGCGAAGACGCGCGACGTCGTCCTTCGTCGGCTCCCCTCGGTAGGTCCGTCGCCCGAAGTCCTGCTCGCGCCCGAAGATCTCCCCGCGGTCCAGGCACTGCCCCACCGCCTGGTTCAACAGCGGGCCCGCCATCTCGCACTGAGTGGCGAACAACGAGAACACCGAGGCTCGTGGCTCGATGGGGACCTCGCCCTGGGCGACGATCATTCCCGCATCGAAGCGGCTGACCATCTCGTGCACGGTGACGCCAGTTACCGGCTGCCCATCAGCGAGGACGTGGACGTAGGTGCAGACCCCGGCGTAGGCGGGCAGCAGGGAAGAGTGGACGTTGAGGGAACCGACCCGCGGAACGCCGAGCAGTTCGTCACCGATCTTGTAGGGGCAGGAGAAGGAGAGCAGGAGATCCGGGGCGAAGTCAGCAATGGCGTCCTTCGCCGGCGGCTTGTTGACGCTGCGGACCAGGTGGCAGGGGATGCCCTGCCGGCGGCAGGCGGCGCGCACGGTCAGCGCTCGGCGCCCGACCTTCTCTCCCAGGAACGGGAGGGCGTAGACGGCCACCTTGTAGAGCGTGTAGCGAAGACCCCACCGGCGGAGCAGCTGGAGTGCCTCCTTCGCCCGGTTCCCGCTCGTCCGCCGCAGCCCAGTCGTGACGAAGACCTGGAGCTCGACGTCCTCCCGGGCGAGAAGTTGGCGCAAGCCGACGTGGGAGAAGAAGTTCCCGTTGGTGATGACGGTGATGCGGCGGGACCGGCCTCCTTGCCCCCTCCCGTCCGCGCCGCCTCCACTCCTCATTGTGTCGTCGCGCTCCGGTGCCCCCGCGAACGGTCGGTCACAGGGGGAATGTCGCGAGCAGCGGGCACGTCGCGCTGGACCCGCCGGGTCAGGAGCCTGGGTGGCCGACCTGTCAAGAACCGTTGGGCGAGGGAGGCGACCACGAGACAGTCGATCCACGGCGAGGCGTGTTCCACGTACCAGTTGTCGATGGCCAGCTTCACCGGCAGGATGAGCTCCCTGTAGGTGCGCTCGGCCGACAATCCCACGAGCACGCTGGTCTCCCAGTCGTGGACGATGAGCTGGGTGGGTCCGGCGATCCCCGGCTTGGCCATCAGGACGCGCCGCCACAAGTCGTCTCCTGCCTCCACGAAGTTCGGACTCTCCGGACGGGGACCGATCATGGCCATCTCACCGGCGGCCACGTTGAGGAGCTGGGGCAACTCGTCCAGGCGGAACTCTCGCAGTCGACGACCGATCTCGGTGATGCGGTCGTCATCGCCGCTCGTGATCGCCGACCCCTCGGCGAGCCCGTCGACCGTCGTCGCCGTCATGGTCCGGACCTTCCACATGCCGAACGGGCGGCTGTTCCTTCCGACTCTGGGGACTCGCACGAGCGCGGGTCCACCGTCATGCCGGCGAACCAACGCGGCAACCACTGCCAACAACGGAGACAGGGCGAGCTGGAGGCTCATGGCGACGAGGCGGTCCAGCGGCCATCGCGTGGGAAGCCACCGGCTCACCCTTGGCGAACGCCCACGACGTTGCTCAGGAAGACTTGCGACGCCGGATCCCACTGGATCCGTGCCGGCGTGGAGCTCTGCCCGGTGAAGTCGAAGTCCTCGAGGCGCAAGAAGGAGCGGCCCTGGCCTCCCCGTCCGTCGATGACGACGCCGTCCGACGCCATCCTCGGCCCGATCTGCCAGTAGCCATCCCGGATGGTGAGCGACGAGGAGTCGCTCTGGGCGAGACGATGGGCGAACTCGCTGGAGAACCCGTCGACGCTCAGCCGGGCGGCAAAACCGAGCCTGATGTCGGTCACCGAACTGTTGGTCATCACCCAGTTGTCACCTGACGTGGAGATGGTCGCGTTGGTGCTGAAGCCGACACCACAGTCGAAGGTACGCAGGGTGG
>JALZEC010000306.1 GCA_030862235.1 Actinomycetota bacterium
CCTACGTCTCGGTGAAGCAGGTGCGCCAGTTCGGGCTGCGCCGGGGCGACCACATCGTGGGCGCCTCCCGCCCCGCCAACCGCAACGAGAAGAACCCGGCGCTGCTGCGCATCGACCAGGTCAACGGCACCGATCCCGACCAGGCCCGCAAGCGCCGCAAGTTCGAGGACCTGACGCCGCTCTTCCCCGACGAGAAGCTTCGGCTGGAGACCTCCGACGATCCCGGCAACATGACCGCCCGGATCATCGACCTGATCTCCCCCATCGGGAAGGGGCAGCGCGGCCTGATCGTGTCGCCGCCCAAGGCGGGCAAGACGACGGTGGTCAAGCAGATCGTCAAGTCGATCGAGGCCAACCACCCCGAGGTGCACCTCATGGTCCTCCTCGTAGCCGAGCGGCCCGAGGAGGTCACCGACATGCGCCGGTCGACTTCCGGCGAGGTCATCGCCTCGACGTTCGACCGCCCCTCCGACGAGCACACCGCCCTGTCCGAGCTCGTCATCGACCGCGCCAAGCGCCTGGTCGAGGAGGGCCGCGACGTGGTCATCGTCCTCGAGAGCCTCACCCGCCTGGCCCGGGCCTACAACCTGGCCGCGCCCGCCACCGGGCGGATCATGTCCGGTGGCGTGGACTCCGGCGCCCTCTACCCGCCCAAGCGGTTCTTCGGCGCCGCCCGCAACATCGAGGAGGGTGGCTCCATAACCATCCTCGCCACCGCCCTGGTGGAGACGGGCTCGAAGATGGACGAGGTCATCTTCGAGGAGTTCAAGGGCACCGGCAACATGGAGCTCAAGCTCGACCGCAAGCTGGCCGAGCGGCGCATCTACCCGGCGCTGGACGTCAATGCCAGCTCGACCCGCCACGAGGAGCTCCTCTTCGAGCGGGGTCAGCTGCCGCAGGTCTGGAAGCTCCGCCGGGTGCTCAACGCCCTCGAGCCGGGTGCCGGCCTCGAGCTGCTCATGGACAAGATCAAGAGCACCAAGGGGAACGACGAGTTCCTGGCCGAGATCGCCAAGGCCCCGGTGCCGTCTATCTGATCTTGAGTCCACGCCGGCAACGGCACCCCACATCTACAATCCGCCCACGGCGGTGGGAGGCGAGCGGATGCCCAGGACGGGTGATGTAGCGCAGCGAGCGCGCAAGCGGGCGATGAAGGTGTCGCTCCGCACGCTCCAGCGCGGCGCCAACGTCGTCGGCGAGACCGAGAACGCGGAGCCGATCGTCGAGTTCGGGTCGATCCGGCTGGTGCTGCCCGAGGGGGCCAACCACTTCCGCCACCTGGTGAGGTGCAGCCGCTGCGGCAGGGAGACGACCGGCGATCCCGTTCTCAGCGCGCAGCAGCTGGTCCCGCCACGCCTCGTCTTCTGCGACCGCTGCACCCTGTCGTCCGTCGACCTCGCGCCGAGCATCCGGGAGAAGCCCGAGGCGGCACCGGAAATCGAGCCGGCAACCTCCGAGGACGCGGCTGAGCCGGCCCAGCCCGAGGCGAGGGCGCCCAGTGCCGACACCTCTCCCGGAGCGGCCGACCTGGCTCCCGTCTTCCCGAGTTCCCCTGATCCACAGCGTCAGGACCTAAGGGAGGCCCTGACCGCCGGCCTGGCCGAGGCCCGGAACGAGCTGAGGGCCGAACTCGAGCGGGTGGGCGCCGAACAGGCCCAGCTCGCCCGCCAACTCCGGGAGGCGATCAGTCAGGTCTCCGCCGCCCTCGCGAACGCGGTCCCGGCGACACTCGAGGAGCACCTCCGGGCGCTGACCGTCGAGCTCGATACCCGCCTGGCTGACGACGCGGAGCGCCGGGCACAAGCGCTCGCCGCCGAGGTCCGGACGGCGCTGGGTGGCTCGGGGCAACGGTCGGGTCAGCTCGAGCAGCTGGTGAGCGAGCAGGCCGCCGCCCTCGAACAGCTGCGGACCTCCCTCGACCGCCTCTCCGGCTCGATCGCCCACACCGTGACCACCGGCCTGGAGCAGAATCGCCGCACCCTCGCCTCCGACCTCGAGGCTCGCTTGGCCGCCGACTGGGAAAGCCGGGCGCAGACGCTGGTCGCCGACCTTGGCGTCACCCTCGCCCAGTCCCCAGAGGAGCAGGGCAAGACCCTAAGCACTGCCGTGGAGGGCGTCCTGAGGCGGCAGGAGGAGCGCCTCATACAACTGGGCCGAGCCCTCGAGAACCGGTTCGAGCAGCACTGGGAAGCCCTGGAGCAGGCGGTCACCCGTCGCTTTGACGATCTCAGCCAGCACGTTGCCGGTCAGCTCACCGAGCTGGTGGGGGACCGGCTGGAGCAGCAACTCCAGTCGACCGATCAAGGGGTCAGCGCCCGGCTCGACCAGCATCGCCAGGCCGTGACCGGGGAGTACAAGCAGCTCGTTGACCAGCTGGGAACGAGGGTGGGTGAGCGGCTCGAACAGCACCGCAAGACCCTGGAAGCGTCCATCAGCGGCAGCATCGAGCGCCGCCACCGGGACCTCCTGTCCCAGCTGGCGGTCGGGTTCGGACAGCGTTTGGAGCAGCACCGCCAGTCTTTGGCCAAGGCGGTCGAGGATGGTCGCCAGGCGGTCGTGGCCGAGCTCGGCGCCGCCGTCAGCCTGCTCGAGGAGCAGGGAACCAAGGCGGTCGGCGGGCTGGCCGAGCGGGTCGAGGGACGCCTGGCTGAGCAGCAACGGGCCATCCAAGGCTTGGCGACGCGGCTGGAGTCGACCATGGTCAACCGCCTCGATCAGCTCCGGCAGAGCCTCGGGCATGAGCTCACGGCGCAGTCGTCGGCGCTCGCCGAAGGGATGGAGAAAGCGCTGGCTGAGGTCGGTACCCCCGACCTGTCGGACGCCCTAGCGAGCGTGGCCGACCTCGAGGCCAGGATCCTCGCCGCCGAGGAGGAGTCCGCCCGCCAACTCGAGCGGGTGGCGGAGCGGACGTCGGCGACCGGCTCGATGTCGATGGCCCTGCTCCAGGCGACGGGCGAGCGGGTGCTCGGGTCGCTGGCCGGCCTCGGAACTCAGCTGTCGCAGCTCCGGAGCGATCTCGCTCTGACCCAACAGGAGATCGTCGAGCTCCGGACCGACGTGGACGACCTTCGCACGGTCGCCGCTCGGCCGCCGGCCGCACCGCCGCCTCCGCCCGAGCCACCGGCGGAGGAGTCCGCCCTCGCTCCGCTCGAGCCACCGGCGGAGGAGTCCGCCCCCGCTCCGGCCAAGCGGCCGAGGGCGGCCAAGCGACCGAGGGTGTCCAAGGAGCCGGCAGGAGCCAAGAAGGCGGTATCCAAGAAGGCGGCAATCACGAAGGCGGCAACCAAGAACGCGGCGACGGCCGAGCCCGCGGTCAAGCGTCCGGCACGGAGGGCGGCGGCGGCGAAGAAGGCAGCCGCACCGGCTTCCAAGCGGACCGCACGAACGGCGGCGACGGTGAAGAAGGCAGCGGCCAAGCGCTCGACGTCGAGGGCGGAGCGGGTCAAGAAGAGCACCAAGGGGACGGCAACCCAGGCGGCCAGGGCGACCACGTCGCTGGCGACGCTGGCGACGCCGGCCAGGAAGGTCGGCACCCGCCCGCTCAGCCCGGTACGGGTCCGGCTGGCTACGGCACGTCGGACGCTAGAATCGGGGGAGTCATGAAAACTGGCATTCATCCCAACTACGGCGGCGCGACCGTGCGCTGTTCCTGCGGCAACACCTTCAGCACGGGTTCGATCAAGCGCGAGCTCCGGGTCGAGCTGTGCAACGAGTGCCACCCCTTCTTCACCGGCAAGCAGAAGCTGGTCGACACCGGTGGGCGGGTGGAGCGCTTCGAGCGCCGATACGGCCGTCGTACCAAGAAGTAGAGAGATCGGCGGCCGCGGCCGCCTCACCGGCCATGATCGAGCGGCTCTCCCACCTCCATGACGAGTACGAGTCCGTCGTGGCGCGCCTGTCGAGCCCGGACATACTGAACGACCACAAGGCTCGGGTGGAGCTGGCCAAGCGGGTCAAGGAGCTCGAACCGATCGTTGACGCGCACCGCCGCTACCTCGAGGCCCAGGGTGACCTCCAAGCGGCGAAGGAGATGCTGGCCGACTCCACCGGTGAGGACCGGCAGTTCTTGCGGGACCAGATCGAGCAGACCGAGGCCTCCCTCGAGGAGATCGAGGAGGAGCTTCGAATCCTCCTGCTGCCCAAGGACCCCAACGACGACAAGAACGTCATCGTCGAGATCCGGGGAGCGGAGGGCGGCGAAGAGGCCAACCTGTTCGCCAAGGATCTCTTCGAGATGTACGCCCGCTACGCCGAGCGCCAGGGGTGGAAGCTCGAGGTCCTGGCCGCCGACCCTTCCGATATGGGCGGGTTCAACGAGATCACCTTCCTGCTCAAGGGCGATGGAGTGTGGTCCCGCATGAAGCACGAGGCCGGTCCACACCGGGTGCAGCGCGTGCCGGTCACGGAGTCACAGGGACGGGTGCATACCAGCGCCGCCACGGTCAGCGTCCTGCCCGAGGCGGCGGAGGTCGACGTGCAGATCGACGAGAACGACCTCAAGGTCGACGTCTACCGCTCCACCGGGCCGGGCGGGCAGTCGGTGAACACCACCGACTCGGCCGTTCGCGTCACCCACCTGCCCACGGGCATCGTCGTGGCCATGCAGGACGAGAAGAGCCAGATCCAGAACCGGGCCAAGGCCATGCAGGTGTTGCGGGCTCGCCTCCTCAAACACGAGCAGGACCGGCAGGCGGCCGAGCTGTCCGAGACCCGGCGGGGTCAGATCGGCGGCGGCGGGCGGTCCGAGAAGATCCGCACGTACAACTTCAAGGAGAACCGGGTCAGCGACCACCGCATCGGCCTCACCCTCTACAAGCTGGACAAGGTGCTGATGGGTGAGCTTGACGAGCTGGTGGACGCCCTCATGGCCGATGAGCGGGCCCAGCAGCTGGCGGGATCGGCGGCCTGACCGGGCGAGGGACTTCGCCGGCCGCCTGGCGAGAGCGGGCGTGACCCTGTTTCTCCGGTCGGGGGGCACACTGGAGGGGTGAAACCGGCGGTGCGGCGCCTGTCTCCCCTTGGTCCGGGCGGCCGGCCCTTCGCCGGCTGGCGCCCGCTCGCCGCCGTGCTCGGCGTCGGGACACTCCTGGCCGTGGCCGTCGTGCTCCTCTCCGACCGTGCTCCGGGCGTGCTCAGCTGGTTCTCGACCCGTATCGACGCCG
>JALZEC010000312.1 GCA_030862235.1 Actinomycetota bacterium
CGTCCACCGGCTGGCGCTCGAGAGGCCTGCCCTGATCGAGTCGGGCGAGGAGGAGAAGATCGTCGACCATGACGCCCATGCGGGCGGCTTCCTCCTCGATCCGGCGCATGGCCTTGGCCAGATCCTCGGGCCGGTCGGCGGCGCCCCTCCGGAACAGCTCGGCGTAGCCGCGGATCGAGGTCAGGGGTGTGCGGAGCTCGTGCGAGGCGTCGGCGATGAACCGCCGGAGCCGGTTCTCGGAGTCTTGCTGGGCGGCAAAAGCGGACTCGATGTGCCCGAGCATGCCGTTGAGGGCAAGCCCCAGACGCCCCACCTCCGTGTGCTCGTCCGCCTCGACGCGCTGAGACAGGTCCCCGGCGGCGATGGCGCGCGCCGTTTCTCCCATGTTCTCCAAAGGCCGCAGCCCCTGCCGCACGAGCCACCGAGCGAGCAGGCCGACGGCCGCCATGACGGCCAGGGTCGCCACCAGCGCAATGGCCAGAAGCCGACCGAGTGTCTGGTTGACGTCGTCAAGGGGCAGGGCCACGACGAGAGTGCTTCCTATGTCGGTGGGGGTGGCGACCAGACGAAACGAGGTCGACCGGTCGGTCCCTGGGACGGTCAGGGGGCCACCGTTCTCGACGTCCTCCGTGCGCACGACGGGCAGGGGGCGCTGGGAGAGGTCCTCGTCGGCGTACCCGACCAGCAAGCTGTTGAGGATGTGCCCGTCGGACCGGATCAGGGCGGCGTAGGTTCCCGCCGGTACGACCGGGTCTGGCGGCCGATCCGGACCGCGCTCACGGGGGCGGCCGGCGAGCTTGGCCAGCACTGGTCCACGAGCCTCGAGCAGCTGCTCGTCCACCCTCTCGATCAGGAAGTGGTGCAGGGCTCTGTAGGTGACGAAGTTGGAGATGACCAGGCCGACCGCCACGAGGCCAACCAGGCCGATCAGGAGGCGGGCACGAAGGGTCACGGGTGCCTCGCCGAGCTCACGCGGCGGGCAGTCGGAGGCTGTAGCCCACGCCACGGACGGTGTGGATGAGGCGTGGCTCCATCCGATCGATCTTCTTGCGGAGATAGCTGATGTACGTCTCGACCACGTTGGCATCGCCGTCGAAGTCGTACTGCCAGACATGGTCGAGGATCTGGGCCTTGGTGAGGACCCGCCGTGGGTTCAGGAGCAGGTACCGGAGGAGCTTGAACTCCGTGGCCGTGAGCTGGATCGGCTGGTTCTGCCTCCAGACCTCTCGGGTGTCCTCGTCCATCTCCAGGTCGGCGAAGGAGAGTCGACCGCTGTCAGAGCTGGTACCGCCGCGGGCACGGCGGAGCACGGCCCGGATCCGGGCGATGAGCTCCTCGACGCTGAAGGGCTTCGTCACGTAGTCGTCGCCGCCGAGGGTCAACCCGGTGACCTTGTCCTCGGTCGCGTCCCGAGCGGTAAGGAAGACGACAGAAACCGGCAAGTTGTCGGCCCGCAGCCGCCGGACGACGGTGAAGCCGTCGAGATCCGGCAGCATGACGTCGAGCACCATCAGCTCCGGGCGGAACCTCTGGCCCTGGGCAAGGGCCGACCGGCCGTCGGCTGCGACCTCGACGTCGAACCCCTCGTACCGGAGCGCGGTGCTGACCAGATCGGTGATGTTGGGCTCGTCGTCGACGACGAGGACCCGAGTCTTGGACCGATCCACCTTCCTATGGTCCCACCGAAAGCTGTGAGCGGACTGTGAATTGGCTGAGCCGTAGCTGGGTTCCGTGGGCGGCCTAGGGTGCCCCTATGGCGGGTGCGGCCGAGATTGACATGACGCCGGCGGAGAGCGTCGACGACGTGGTGCGCCTTCTCACCGCGGTGGTGGACGAGGCCCGGCTGATCCGTCACCGGCGCGGATTCTTCGCCGCCGTCTACCGGCAGATGACGCTCGCCGTCCAGCAGGGCATCGCCTCCGGGGGGTTCCAGGACGGCGAACGGATGGGTCGTTTCGTTGTCGCCTTTGCCAACCGTTATCTCGGCGCCCTGGCCACGTTCCACGCCGGGGGGAAGCCGACGCGGGCGTGGAACGCCGCCTTCGAATGCGCCGAGCGGCGCGACCGCCTGATCCTCCAGCACGTCGTGATGGGCATCAACGCCCACGTCAATCTCGACCTCGGCATCGCCGCCGCCGAGGTGGCGGCCGACGACATCGAGTCGCTCAAACCGGACTTCGGGCGCATCAACTCGCTTATCGGCAGCCTGCTCGACCCCATCCAGGAGGCGATCGGTCGGTTCTCCCCGCTTTTGGGCCTCGTGTGGCGGGTGGCGGACAAGCCGGACGACGAGGTGTTGAGCTTCAGCTTCCGGGTGGCCCGGGAGGAGGCGTGGAAGCACGCCGTACTGCTCTCGCGCCAGCCCCCCGAGGACCGCCCGGCGGTGATCGACACCTTTGACCGAACGGCGGCGCTCCTCGCCCGGGTCGTCAACGATCCCGGCGGCCTGTTCGGGCGGGCGCTCGTCGCCGCCGTCCGGGTGACCGAGCGCCAGGACGTGCCTCCGGTCATCGATGCGCTGCTCGCGGCAACCGCCCCCCCGGTCGGGTAACTGGCCACCGGGACGATCGCGATTACGTCTGCGGCGGCTTACCCTGGGCGGGTGGCCAGCCTCGATTCCCGGGTGACCGCTCTCGCTCGAAGGCTGGCGAACGTCGGTTCCTCGAATCGAGCACCGGTGGTGCAGTCCTCCTGGTGGAGCGAGCGGATGCTCGAGTTCGCCATGTCCCACCCGTCCTTCAAGACCCAGCTGTTCCGCTTCGTGGACGTGTTCCCCGCTACCACCGACGACGCCGACGTGCTCCGCCATCTCGACGAGTACTTCGAGGGGGCGGAGGTCCCCAAGGTGCTGGACTTGGGCCTGGGGGTTGCCGACCACATGCCCTTCGGAAAGGCGGCTGCGGCCACCCTCGCCCGGCGGAACATCACCAAGGTCGCCGAGCAGTTCATTGTCGGCAGTACGCCGAGGGATGCGGTTCCCAACCTTGAAAGGCTCTGGCGCCACGGCTCCGCCTCGACCGTCGATCTGCTCGGCGAGAAGACCGTGACTCAGGACGAGGCCGACCGTTATGCCGCTCGAGTCGTCGAACTGCTCGAGGTGCTTCTCCAGGCGAGTCGCCACTGGGCGCCGGACGACCACCTCGAGCGGGACGACTTCGGGCCTGTTCCCCGGGTCAATGTCAGCGTCAAGCCCACGGCTCTGGCGACCCACTACAGCCCTCTCACCAGAGAGGAAGGGCTGGACCAGGCCAAGCGCCGCCTCCGCCCGATCCTGCGGCTGGCCCGGGACAGCGGGGGCTTTGTCCACTTCGACGCCGAGCACTACGACGTCAAGGACCTGACCCTCCAGCTGTTCCGTGAGCTCCTCTCGGAGCGGGAGTTCATACACATGGAGGCGGGGGCCGTCATCCAGGCCTATCTGAAGGACTCGCGCGACGACCTGGTGGACCTGATCGGGTTCTCGAAGGGTCGCCCCCGGCCGATCACGGTGCGGCTCGTCAAGGGCGCGTACTGGGACACGGAGACGGTCCTCGCCCGCGCGGAAGGCTGGCCGGTGCCCGTCTTTGAGGACAAACACGAGACGGACGCCAACTTCGAGCGGTGCGTCCGGCTCCTGCACGACCATCACGGAGAGGTGAAGGCGGCCTTCGGCACGCACAACCTCCGTTCGCTCGCCTACGCCATCGAGTACGCCCGGAGTGTGGGCGTCCCCGACAACGGGTTCGAGATCCAGCTCCTGTACGGGATGGCGGAGCCGATTCACGCTGCGATCCGCCGCCTCGGCCTGCGGCTGCGGGTCTATGCCCCGGTCGGGGAGCTCGTGCCGGGCATGGCCTACCTCGTCCGCCGTTTGCTGGAGAACACGGCGAACGAGAGCTTCGTCCGCCGGCGGTTCGTGGAGGGCCAGGACCTGGAGGAGCTGGTGGCGCCTCCCGGGGTGGACGAATTCCCCGAGTTGGAGGCGCCGTCGCGCCGGCCCGCCACCGAAGTCTCCGATCCCGGTCCGTACCAGCACGAGCCGTTCACCGAGTGGCGGCGGGCCACCGCCCGGGCCGGCTTCGCCGCTGCCGTCACCCGGACGGGGAGCACCGGTTGGGGCTTGACCGTCCCCGCCCTGATCGACGGCCGGCCGATCCACACGCCCGCGACCATCGCCTCGATCGATCCCGCATCCCCGGCGACGACTATCGCGGTGTCGGCCTCGTGCGGATCCGGAGAGGCGGAAGCCGCGCTGGAGGCGGCTCGGCGGGCGTGGCCGGCCTGGCGGCGGGCGCCGATGCGAGACCGGGCCGCCGTCCTGTTCCGTGCCGGGGAATGGATGCGGGCCTGCCGGAACGAGCTTGCCGCGCTGGAGGTGTTCGAGGCGGGAAAGCCGTGGCTCGAGGCGGACGCCGACGTGTGCGAGGCGATCGACTTCTGCGAGTACTACGGCCGCCAGGCGCTGAGGCTTGACGCGGCTGCCGAGATCGAGTCCCCTCCGGGGGAGCGCAACGTGCTCCACTACCAGGCCCGGGGCATCGGGGCTGTCATCGCCCCGTGGAACTTCCCACTGGCCATCCCCATGGGGATGGTGAGTGCCGCCCTCGTCACGGGTAACGCCGTGCTCTTCAAGCCGGCGGAGCAGACGCCGGCGGTCGCCCGCCGGTTGGTCGAGGCCCTCCGGGCCGGAGGCGTGCCGGACGGGGTGCTCGCCTTCCTTCCTGGGGTTGGCGAGGAGATAGGTGCCTACCTGGTCGAACACCCGGATATCTCGTTCGTCGCC
>JALZEC010000314.1 GCA_030862235.1 Actinomycetota bacterium
GGACGGGGGCGGGCGCCGGCTCGGACGCGACGACGCCGGAGGTGCCGCCGGCAGGGGCGACCGGAGCTTCGGCCGCACTCGCGGTGGCCGAGCCGAGGATGGCGGTGTTGGTGGCGGTGACGGTGGAGGTCTCCGGGCCGCTTGCCCCGGTGGGACCGGACTCGCCGGAGGTGACCACCGGCTCGCTCACCGCAGACGCGGTGGCGTCGCCGGTGTTCCCCGAGTTGGTCGAGCTCGAGCCGGCGCGGGCGGAGCCGGAGGTGCCTGACGTGGCCGTGGGCTCGGCGATGATCGTCGAGCTCCCGCCGGCCCCGCCGCTGCTCTGACCGGTGCCGGCGGACGAGCCACCGCCGCTCGAGCTGCCCGTCTGGGCGCCGGCGGGGGAGGCGAGGAGGAGGGTGAAGGCGAGGGCGGCCGCGAGGGCCAGGGTCGGCACCCCGGCGGCCCGCGCCGGATGAGGCAAGGGCGATGTGTCCCGCACGCCGCCCTTTGTAGCACGCCTGTTCGACTACTGCTTCTCGGACCACCCCGAGCGGGTGCTTAGGTTCAGAAACGCGCCAGGTTCCCACGGCCCATGCGTGCCTTACTCGGAGTTATTCGTCTACGATGCCGAAAGCGACCGGAGCGGCGCTCTTGCCCAAGTACGGAGGCGCGGTGAGCGAACAGCAAGAGGTCACGTACCTCACACCGAGTCAGGCCGCTCGCATTCTGCACGTCTCTCCGAAAACGGTGGATCGGTGGGCCGATCAGGGGCGGATCCCTTGCGTCGTCACCCTCGGGGGGCACCGACGCTTCGCCCGCGAGGCAGTGCTGGCCGTCGCCGACCAGATGGCGGCGAAGGGAGCCGTCTCCGAGCAGTGACGGGGGCGGCGACCCGTCTGCGGACGCGCCCTCAGCTCTGCACGGCGGTGGAGATCCCGACCCCTCCACGCGTGGTCGCGCCGTAGCGCTGCTTCTCCCGGCCCAGGTTCAGGGGACGGATGGTGGACCGTCCGGAGAGGGCCTCCTCGTCGAGCCGGTCGGCGGGCACCACCCAGGCGATCTCGAACTCGATGCCGTCCGGGTCCTTGCCGTAGAGGCTCTTGGTCGTGCCGTGGTCGCTGGCCCCGACAAGAGCCCTCCGGGCGGAGAGTGCCGCCGCCAGCCGCTCCAGCTCCTCGAGCGTGTCGACCTCCCACGCCAGGTGGTACAGGCCGACGGTCCCCCGTCCAGCCTGAGACGGGCCGGCGTCGCCTACGGAGAACAGCCCGAGGTCATGGTCGTTGGCCGATCCGGGGGCTTGCATGAAGACGGCGCCGTCCCACCCCTCGGGACCGATGGGGAGGCGGCGGAATCCGAGCACGTCGCTATAGAACTCGGCGCTCTTCTTGGCGTCCCGGACGTAGAGGACCGCATGGTTGAGGCGGGTGATGGGCATCGTTGCCTCCTGGCGACACGAAATCTGTGGTCGCGAGAACGCAGTTGAGTGCTCAACTATTCCTCGGCCCTGCACTAGTCTGGCGCTGATGGTCCGATGGTTGAGTGCCGACGAGCAGCGCGCCTGGCGGGCCTACCTGGAGATGACCCGCCTCCTGTTCGACCAGCTCGACCACGAGCTCCAGCGGGACGCCGGGCTGCCCCACGGCTACTACGAGATCCTCGTCGCCTTGTCGGAAGCGCCGGACCGCACCCTCCGGATGAGCGAGCTGGCCGAGGTGACCCAGTCATCCCGAAGCCGGCTCTCGCATGCCGTCGCCCGCTTGGAGGAAAATGGCTGGGTACGGCGGACCCCCTGCCCGACGGACAGGAGGGGCGCCCTGGCCGAGCTGACCGAGGAGGGTTACCGGGTCCTGGCCGCAGCCGCGCCAGGCCACGTTGAGGGCGTCCGGGTCCATCTCTTCGACCGGCTGGCGCCGGAGCAAGTGGACGAGCTGCGGCGTATCGCGGAAGCGGTCGCCGTCCCCCTCAGGAAGCGCTGACGCGCTCCTTCAGGTGCAGGGCGGTCAGGCGGATGAGAGGCAGGAACCCCAGCCGCTGGTAGACGGGCCGGCCGAGGTCGCTGGCCAGGAGGGCGGCGGGGAGGCGGGGCGCCTCCCGGACGGCGGCCCAGGTGACTGCCGCGCCGTAGCCCCGACCGCGGAACTCCTCCAGCGTCGCCACCCAGGTGACCAGCACGAGGTCGTCGGCGAAGTAGGCGGCCGAGGCCGCGACCGGCCGGCGCTCGACCGAAGCCACCCAGCAGTGGAAGCGGCCGCTGTCGAGGAGCCGCCCGTCCAGGACGGAGCCGGGGAACGGCGGCTGCAGTTCCACCATGGGGAAGCCGTTGACGAGCACCGCCTCGAAGGCGGACAGCAGCTCGTCGTCGGCCACTTCGTCGATCCTCACGTCGGTAGGCAGGGCCGCCGGGCCGGCGGTCCCCGCCGGGCGGAACATGATCGGCGGGTGGCCGAGGAGCTCCCACTGAGGACGGGTGAGGGGAGGAAACGGCCACGGGCTGAGAAACAGGACGCCACCGCCCGGGCGGGCGGCGAAGAACCTCTCGACGCGGTCCAGGATCGGCCCGAACCCACCCTCCCCCGGCGGTTGCAGGACGAAGGCGGTGTTGAAGAAGAAGCTGGGTGACCCCGAATCGGCCAGGGACAGTCCGTGATGGCGCTCGATGCTGCCCCCTCGGCTCAACACGACGTGCTCGAAGGCGTCGGCATGGCCCAGCACGGCCGTCCGCAGCACGGTGTCGTTTCTCGGCGTCGCTGGGTCCCAGCCCGTCTCGAGGCCCATGGTGCGAGCCTGGTGGCTCTCGGCCCGAGGAGCAAGCCTCAGGCGCGGGAGACGATCCGCTCCAGGATGCGCTCGGTCTTGTCCACCAGCGCCTCGGCCGAGAAGTTTTCCACCACGTGATCTCGGCAGTCGGCAGGGGACACCTCGTCCAAACGGTCGATGGCGGCGACCATCCCGTCGATGTCCGGCCTGAGGAAGCCCGTCTTGCCGTCGACGACAATCTCGGGCGCGGCGCCCCGGGGGGTGGCGATGACCGGCGTGCCGCAGGCCATCGACTCGATCATGACCAGGCCGAAGGGCTCGGGCCACTGCATCGGCATGAGGGTCGCCCTCGCCCGCCGGAGCACATCGACCTTCTCGTCGTGCCCGACGTCCCAGCGCAGTTCCTCGTCGCCGGTCAGGCGGGGCTCCACCTCTTTCTCCCAGTGCTCGATCTCCATCGGCTCGTTGCGCTTCAGCATCATCACCAGCTGCATGCCGGCCCGCTTGGCCACTTCGACGGCGACCTCGGGACCCTTCTCGGCGTTGCAGCGACCGAGGAAGACCAGGTAGTCCTCCTTGTCTTTGCTCCAGGGGAAGGTGTTCACGTCCACGCCGTTGTGGACGACGCCGGCGTAGTCCAGGTCAGGGTTGTCGAACTTTTGCGCTTCGCTGATGGCGATGAGGTGGACGGGCGGGCTGACGACGCCGTAGAAGCGGCGGCTGGCGTCGGTCCACGGTCCGTGCAGGGTGTGGACGACCGGGGGGCGGTCGGTCCGAGCGGCGGCGAGGGCGGGCCCCAGGCCGGAGTGGTCGTGGATGATGTCGAACTCTGCCGCTCCCTTGTAGGCGGGAAGGGCGTGCACGATCTCGTCCGTGATGTCGGTTCCGCTGTCCGACAGGTCGCGCTGTCCGGGCACGGGCGAGACGATGCGGGCCTTGCTCTTGGAGCCGGAGGAGGCGAAGAGGGTGACCTCGTGCCCCCTTTCGGTCAGCCCGTCGGCGAGCAGGCTCACGACAAGCTCGATCCCGCCGTACCCCGGCGGGGGTACCGGGACCCAAACCGGGGCGATCTGGGCGATGCGCACGACCAAGCCTCCTTGTTGAAGCGAGGGAACGTCTGCTGAGTTCTCGGGGCCGCGCCGAAAGAGACGTAGTGGACACGGTCCGTTGCCTTTCGCCTACCCGGATGGGCATCTGCCAAACCGCGCTAGAAAGCGACATGGCCGAGCAGATGGGCGGCGAACCGCCTACTCACTACGAGCTCCGAGTGCCGCCGGAGCTGGAGGGCGGCGTGTTCGCCAACTTCCTCGGGGTGTGGCACACGGCCCACGAGTTCACCCTCGACTTCGCCGCCACCCTGCCGGCCGAGCCGATGGAGACCCCCGACGGGCCGGCCGTCCGGGTGCCGTGCCGGGTGACGGCCCGCATCAAGGTCCCCCCGACGCTGGTGTTCGAGATCCTCAAGGCCCTCAACACCAACATGACCGGCTACGAGGAGCGGTTCGGGGAGATCCGTCGCCCGGGGGGAGAGGAGCCCCCGCCCGACGAGATGGCCTGAACTCGTCGGCCGAGGTCGGCCGGGAGCGGAGCGTTTGCCCTAGGTCGGGCGGCCGCAGAGCGGCGCGGTGGTCCACTGCGACCAGCCCGAGCGCTGCTGCAGCCGTACCGCGGCCTCGTCCTGCACGGCGGGCGGGGCGTCGCTGGCCGTCCCCGTGTAGCCGAGGGACTGCCAGGTGCTGTCCAGGAACTGGTAGGCGCCTCCGCCGGGGGAGGCGTAGTTGTTCCCCGACTCGAGTTGGCGGATGCAGTCCCACACC
>JALZEC010000316.1 GCA_030862235.1 Actinomycetota bacterium
AGACGGGGGCCGATATCACCGTCGACGACGCCGAAGGGGTGGGAACCGTCACCATCGGCGCCAAAGCCAGCTCGGTGGTCGACGAGGCCAGGCGCCGCATCGACCAGATCCTCAACCCGCCCAAGGCCCAGGTGGGGGACGTCTATGCCGGCAAGGTCGTCAACATCACCAAGTTCGGGGCGTTCGTGAACATCCTCCCCGGGCGCGACGGCCTGCTCCACATCTCCAAGCTGGGCAAGGGCAAGCGGGTCGAGCGGGTGGAGGACGTGCTCGAACTGGGCGCTGAGATCACCGTACGGGTCGACGACATCGACCCACAGGGCAAGGTGGCGCTGAGCGTCGTCTCCGACGACGTCGACCCCGACGGCGACCCCCAGGGCGAGGTGACGCCTTCGTCGCCCCGTCCCGCTCCTTCCGACGAACCAAGGCCTTCGGCCGGTTCGTCTCCGGCCCGTTCGTCGGGGGGCTCTTCGAGCCGCGAGTACGTCTCGTTCGAAGACAGCTTTGAGCAGGAGGCCCGCGAGGCGTTCGGGGACCTCGGGCCTTCGGGGGAGGCTCCTGCTGCCGCACGGTCGGGCGGCGGGGGGGACGCGGACGGGCCGCGGCGGAACCGGGACCGGCGGCGGCGCCGGTAGACGCGTGGCCGCGCCCATCCGTCACAGCCGCCTCCCGTTCGGGCTGTCCGTGGTCACCGAGGACGTGCCCGGCGCCGCCTCGGTGGCTCTCGGGTTCTGGGTGGACGCCGGCTCCCGTGACGAGCGGCCGGAGATCGCCGGCGCCTCCCACTTCCTCGAGCATCTTCTGTTCAAGGGAACCGAGGCCCGCAGCGCCCACGAGATCGCCGTGGCCATCGAGGCGGTGGGAGGCGAGATGAACGCCTTCACCACCAAGGAGTACACCGCGTTCTACGTGCGCCTCCTCCACGAGGACCTCGACCTCGCCCTCGACATCCTCTCGGAGATCATGTGGGCGCCTGCGTTCCGGGCCGACGAGATCGAGGCCGAGCGGCAGGTCATCCTCGAAGAGATCCTGATGCAGGAGGACGAGCCCTCCGACCTCGTCCACGACCTCTGCCAGGACGCCCTGTACCCGGGTCACCCCCTCGGGCGAGAGGTCCTCGGCGACAAGTCGACGATCACGGCCATGACCCGAGACGACATCCGCAGCTACTTCGGCTCCCACTACCGCCCGGAGAGCATCGTCGTGGCCGCCGCCGGCAAGATCGACCACGACCAGCTGGTGGCGGGGGTGGAGCGGCGGTTCACGGGGCCGGCCGGCGCCGGCCCTCGGCGCGTCCCCCAGGCCCTGGCCCCGGCCCGGCCGCTGATCGTCTCCACGCGCCCCACTGAGCAGGCCCACCTGGTCGTCGGGCTCCGGGCGCCGGGACGGGACGACGAGGACCGCTTCGCCTTCGCCGTCCTCAACCAGCTGCTCGGCGGCGGCATGTCCAGCCGACTCTTCCAGGAGATCCGCGAGAAGCGGGGACTGGTGTACTCGGTGTACTCCTACCGGGCGGCCTATCTCGAATGCGGCCTCCTGGCCGTCTACGCCGGGACGTCCCCCGCCCGGGCCACCACCGTCCTGCGGCTCATCGACCAGGAGTTGGACCGCCTGCTCCAGGAGGAGATCCCGGAGCGGGAGCTGGCCGTCGCCCGCGGGCACGTGAAGGGCTCGCTCGTCCTCTCGCTCGAGGAGACCTCGAGCCGCATGAGCCGGATCGGGCGCAGCCAGCTCGTCCACGGTGAGGTGCTCACCCTCGACGAGCTGGTCGAGCGGACGGCGGCGGTGACCGCAGCCGACGTCCGGCGGGTGATCGAGCGGGTCGTCGCCGGCCCTCGAACCCTGGCCGTCGTCGGCCCCTTTGACGAGGAGGCGTTCGCCGAACAGGTCGCGTGAGGGCCGGGCCGGCGCCGCTGCCGTCGGCCTAAGGTTCAGCCGTGGCGATACGGATTGGTGTCTTCGGAGCGGGCGGCCGCATGGGTTCGCTCGTGTGTCGCACGGTCGCGGAGGACCCCGAGCTCAAGCTGGTGGCGGGTATCGACCCGTTCCACGCCGGCATCGACCTCCGGCAGGTCACGGGAGCGAACATCTCCGGCCTCCAGATCTCGCCCGACGCCGAAGCCTTGGCCCGCGCCCGTGCAGACGTGGCCATCGACTTCACCCACATCGACGCCGCCCGGGAGAACCTGGAGTGGTGCGCCGAGAACGCAGTGCACGCGGTGGTGGGAACGACGGGCTTCCTCCCCGAGGACTACGAGCACCTGGCGACTCGTTTCACCAAGAGCAACTGCTTCATCGCCCCCAACTTCGCCATCGGGGCGGTGCTCATGATGCGCTTTGCCGAGCTGGCGGCG
>JALZEC010000346.1 GCA_030862235.1 Actinomycetota bacterium
CCACCTCACGGTTCACCTCGAGCCACACGATCTCTCCCCTGAGCTGCCGGTCTCCCTGGCCCGGCTGCACTGGAAGCTCTCCGTCGGCGACCGCCTCGTCCTCGACGTGGCCGACCGCTCGTGGCCGCCAGAGCGGCTCGTCGACCTCCTAGTGGGGGCCGGATTCGACCCGGGCCGGCCGCGAAGCGTGAGTCCAGCCGGTCGTCGCCTCGCCGCCCGCCGCCTCCGGACCCTTCCCGACACCGTGGGACCAGGTATGCGGGTTCTGGTCTGCGGGCTGAACCCCAGCCTGGTGGCGGCGGACGCAGGCTACGGGTATGCCGGTCGCAACAACCGGTTCTGGCCGGCCGCACTCGCCGCCGGCCTGGTGACCGTCGCCCGAGACCCGCTACACGCCCTCCTCGCCGAGGGGGTGGGGATGACAGACCTGGTCAAGCGGGCCACGCCCGGTGCCAGCGTCCTGTCGGGGGACGAGTACCGGCTCGGGCTGGCCCGGGTCCGGCGCCTCGTCGAGTGGCTCGTGCCCGACCGGATGCTGTTCGTCGGGCTTGCCGGATGGCGGGCAGCCGTCGACCGGTCGGCGGCACCGGGGTGGCAGCCGAGTGGCGATCGGGCGGGCGGCACCGCGCTCCCCGTTCCCGCCTACGTCATGCCCTCCACCAGCGGGCTCAACGCCCGAACCTCCCTGGCCGAGCTGGCCGCCCACATGGAGGTGGCTCTGGGGCCACCGCCGGTCGCCTAGCTTCGGGCGGGTTGGAAGAGCCGACCGACCCCCGCGAGCTGTCCGAGCTGTCCGAGCTGTCAGAGGACGATCCCGCCCCGGCCGAGACGGACGAGGCGACCGACGAGCACCGCCCGCGCCTGCCCCGCAAGAAGCTCGTGCTCATCGTGGCGCCCATCGTCGTGCTGGCCATCGTGGGCACGATCACCACCGCGCTCACGCCCGCGCTCGCGGCCAAGCACCCCCTGCTCCTCATCGCCCTCGAAGCCCGCAACCGCAACCTGGTCCTGGCCCGGCGGGTCGACTTCCTGCCCTTCCTCCTGGTGGCCAGCTTCCGGCGCACGCTGACCGACCCCCTCTACTACCTGCTGGGCTACTACTACGGCGACCGGGCCGTGCGCTGGCTGGAGGTCAAGGCGGGCATGGGCAGCTACGCCCGCCTGATGCAGCGGGTCTTTCAGAAGGCGTCGTACTTCGCCGTGTTCCTCTTTCCGGGCGCGATCGTCTGCGCCATGGCCGGCGTGATCCGGATGCGCTTCGCGGTGTTCCTGGCCCTGAACATCTCCGGGACGCTGGCGGCGGTCATCAGCCTCAAGGTCTTCGGAGACGCCGTCTCCGAACCGGTGGAGGCGCTCATCGGGTTCTTCGACCGCAACCTGCTCACGACGACGATCGTCAGCATCGTGCTGGTCGGCCTGTCCGTGGTACTCGGCCGGTGGGAGAGCCAGCTCTCGGTGAAGGACATCGAGGACCTCGACCCCGAAGCGGCGGCCGACGATTCCGCCAGGGGGGAGGATCGCGAGGCCAGGGCGGAGGACTAGAGCAAGGCGTCGAGGCCGACGGTGAGGCCGGGGCGCCCGGCCACGGACTTCACCGCGAGGATGACCCCGGGCATGAACGAGCTGCGGTCGTAGGAGTCGTGTCGGATGGACAGGCTCTGTCCCGTCGTCCCGAGGAGGACCTCGTGATGAGCGACCAGGCCGCGCATGCGGACGGAATGAACCCGGATTCCGCTCGCCGCCTCGCCGCCCCGAACCCCTTCGACGACGACGTTCGTGGTCGGGTCGGGCGCCCACTCGGACGAGGCCGCGGCGACCCGCTGGGCGGTGAGCATGGCGGTGCCCGAGGGTGCGTCCGCCTTCTGGTCGTGATGGAGCTCGACGATCTCGACCGTCTCGAAGTAGGGCGCCGCCAGCTCGGCAAAGCGCATCATGAGCACCGCCCCGATGGCGAAGTTGGGGGCGATGAAGCAGTTGCTCTTGGTGAAACGAGTCGCCAGGTGCTCGTAGTCCTCGGGGAGGAAACCCGTCGTTCCCACCACCGCGTGCACTGCGTTCTCGGCGCACCACTCCAAGTTCTCCCGGGCGGCGTCGATATGGGTGAAGTCGATGGCCACGTCTGCACGGGCGCGGGCCAAGGCTTCGGCGTCGGGCGAGATCTGGAGGCCGGAGACGTTCGCTCCGGTGACGTGGCGGATGTCGATGCCGGCGTGGAACGGGTCGATACCCGCCACCAGCTTGAGCTCGGGGTCCGCCCCCACCGTGCGACACACGAGCGAACCCATGCGGCCGCCCGCTCCGAAGACCCCGACCCGTATCGCCACGGCTGAACCTTAGGCCGACGGCAGCGGCGCCGCCCCGGTCCTCACGCGACCTGTTCGGCGAACGCCTCCTCGTCGAATGGGCCGACGACGGCCAGGGTTCGAGGGCCGGTGACGACCCGCTCGATCACCCGCCGGACGTCGGCTGCGGTCACCGCCGCCGTCCGTTCGACCAGCTCGTCGAGGGTGAGCACCTCACCGTGGACGAGCTGGCTGCGCCCGATCCGGCTCATGCGGCTCGAGGTCTCCTCGAGCGAGAGGACGAGCGAGCCCTTCACGTG
>JALZEC010000356.1 GCA_030862235.1 Actinomycetota bacterium
GGGCAGGAGGGCGGCCCGCGCCTGTTCCTCGACGAGACCCTCGAGGAACGTCCTCGCGGCGGCGGCGACGTCATCCGCCAGTTCCACGAACTAAGCCTACGAACCCGTGACGCTGGGACCAACCCCATCGAGAGCACACCCCTACGCTGGCGGAAGTGACGGCGAAGGTCGTGGGTGACCGCTACGAGCTGGGTGACCTCCTCGGGTCGGGAGGCATGGGGCAAGTGTGGCGCGCCTACGATCGCCGGCTGGGCCGGTGGGTGGCGTTGAAGCTGCTGAGCATTGATGTGCCCGATACCCGGAGCCGTCAGCGGTTCTCCCGGGAAGCGCAGGCGGCGGCCTCGTTCAGCCATCCCAACGCGGTGACCGTGTACGACTTCGGCGAGGAGGACAACCGGCCCTACATCGTGATGGAGCTGGTGGAGGGATCGACCCTCGCCGACCTGCTGGCGGAGCGGGGCGCCCTGCCGGGGCCCGAGGCAGTGTCGATCGGTGAGCAGGTGCTCGACGCCCTGGGCGCGGCCCACCACAAAGGTCTCGTCCACCGCGACGTGAAGCCGAGCAACGTGCTGCTCACTCCCGAGGGGCGGGTCAAGCTCGCCGACTTCGGTATCGCCAAGGCCGTGGGCGCCGCGGCGAGCGGGCTGACCGCCACCGGGGAAGTACTGGGCACCCCTCACTACCTCTCACCCGAGCAGGCCGCGGGAGAGCCGGCCACACCGCGATCGGATCTGTATGCGACGGGCGTACTCCTCTATGAGATGCTCGCCGGCACACCACCGTTCACGGGCGAGAGCCCGCTGGCGGTGGCACTCGCGCACCAGCGGACGGCACCACCGCCTCTGCGGGGGCGCGCGGACGTCGACCCCGCTCTAGCCACAGCCGTGGAGCGAGCACTGGAGAAGGATCCCGACCGGCGCTACCCCGACGCCACCTCGATGCGAGCCGCACTGCGGGGACAGTCTGCGGACGTCCCGACCAGCGCCGCGGTGGCGACCACCGCGGCCTTGCGGCCGGACCGTACGGCCGTCCTCACTTCCGAGCCGCTCCTCGGCGCACGTTGGCGGCGACCAGTCGAACGGCGAACGTTGTGGCCCGTCTGGACGGTGCTGGCCGTGCTCCTCCTGCTGATCGTCGGCCTCATGCTCGCTTCGACCAACGGCGAAGACATGACCGCGACCGGACCCAGCACGACGGGGGCGCCGCCGACCACGGCCCGCGTCACGACAACAACCGAGCCGGCCACGACGACGTCGACGACGCCGCCGACCACGACCACGAGCCGCTCGGCGACGACCGCCGCGACCTTCTCGCCCGAGGCGGTGGCCCTTGCCGCGCTCGCCCAGCAGGTGTCGTCGAACCCGCAGAGCTATGGCCGGCGCGGGACCGACTTGGCGGCGGCGCTCAACAACGTCCAGCGGGCCAACCCCCGCCAGCGACCGGACAGGGCGGAGGACGCCATTGAAGACATCGAGGAGTGGATGGCCGCCGGCGAGCTCGATCCCGGCATCGGCCTGGCGTCGATTCAGATCCTCCAGTCCATCGCCGACTGACTGCCTCCCGGCGGAGGATGGTGCCCCTTTCCCCGGTGCAGGTGCGCCTCGTGGGGTGCCTCATCAAGCACCCCTCATCAGCCGAGGTTGATCGTCCTGTCGATTCGAACCGCGTCGAGAAGGCGGCGGTCGTGGGTGACGAGCACCAGCGTGCCGTTGTAGCCCTCAAGGGCTGCTTCGAGCTGCTCTATGGCGGCTAGGTCGAGGTGGTTCGTGGGCTCGTCGAGCACGAGGCAGTTCACCCCTCTCGCCATCAGCACTGCGAGGGTTGCTCGAGTCCGTTCGCCGGGGGTGAGCGAGGAGGACGGCCGACTGGCGTGTTCGGCACCCAAGCCGAATTTGGCCAGCAGGGCGCGAGCCTCGGCTTGTACGTCGATCCTGCTGGTTTGGGAGAACGCCGTCAGCAGTGGATCGTTCCCGCTGAACCATCTCCGAGTTTGATCAACCTCGCCGACGACGACGCTGGGCCCGAGCCAACGCTCTCCGGCCGACAGGGGCAGGCGTCCGAGCATGGCTGACAGCAGCGTCGACTTGCCGCTCCCGTTCGGTCCCAACAGAGCCAGCCGGTCACCCCAGTGCACCTCGAGGTCGATGGGGCCGAGCCGGAAGGTGCCTCGTTCCACAACCGCGCCCCGAAGACGGGCCACCACGTCGCCGCTGCGGGGTCCCGCCGAGACCGAGAAGCGGAGGTCCCACGGCTCCCAGGGCTTCTCGACTGGGGTCAGGCGGTCCAGGGCTTTCTCGGAGACGCGCACCTTCGCCGCCTGCTTCTCGGTCCGGTTGGTGAAGAAGCCTCGCTGCGTCTTGTCGTTGTCTTTGGGCCTCTTGTTGATCGCGCGTACTCCTTGCACCGCCCATTGCCGCTGCGTCCGAACCCGGTCCTCCAGTTCACGGCGGCGGGTTCGGTAGTCCTCGAAGGCTTCTTCGGCATGCCGGCGGAGGGTCGACCGCTCGTCGAGGTACGCCTCCCAGCCGCCCTCGAACCACGAGGCAGTGTGGTCGTGCTCGTCGATCTCGAGCACCGATGTGATGGTCCGGTCGAGAAAAGCACGGTCATGGGAGACGACCACCACGCCGACCGTCAGCTTGTCAAGGAACTGCTCGAGGCGCTCCAAGCCGTCGAAGTCCAAGTCGTTGGTCGGCTCGTCGAGCAGGAACACGTCGAACTGCGACAGGAGAACACCGGCCATCGACGCTCGCGCCGCCTGGCCGCCGGACAGCGTCGTCATCTCCTGGTCGAGCAGCTCCCCAGGCAGGCCCAGGTCGGCCCAGAGGGGCCCGATCCTGGTTTCGAGGTCCGGGCCACCGAGTGCCATCCATCGCTCGAGGGCGGTTGCGTACTCGAGGTCCTGCGTCTTTCCCCCGCCCGTCATGGCCAGGGTGGCCGCGTCCAGGTCGGCGCTCGCGGCCAGCACACCCGTCCGGCGCGCCAGGAAGGAACGCACCGTCTCTCCCGTTCGTCGCTCCGGTTCCTGGGGCAGGTAGCCGATCGTCGCCGTGGGAGGGGCGAGCGTGACCGATCCTCGGTCGAGCGGCTGCAGCCCGGCCAAGGCGCGCAGCAGCGTCGTCTTACCTGTGCCGTTGGGCGCGACAACGCCCACCCGGGACCGCGAAGCCACCGTGAGGTTGACGCGGTCGAGAATGAGATGGTCGCCGAACGAAACGGTGAGATCGCGGGCGACGAGCGTGGCCGACATCGCCTCCATCTTGTTCTGTCGGTTAGATGGATCCCAGCTCCCGCCCGCGCTGACGGTCAGGGCACTGACGCAGCTTGAGCTCTTCGTCGCCAATGTAGGAGCTGCATGACGAAGAGGACCGCTCCGGCCGCCAGCAGCCCGCCGAAGGCGGCAGCCAAGATCGGAATGACCGAGGACTCGCGCGGGACGGGCTTGAACTGCGCGATCGTGCTGAAGTTGTCCTGCGTCTGCGTGAGCTCGTTGCCAAACCGCGTGTCCGCCCAGCCGAAAACCGCATACTCATTCGCCGACGCCACGCCAGGAGGTTGACGGACGTCCGAGTTGAAGCTAACGCCGAGGTTGAAATTGAGGGGACGATCATTGACCTTGATGTTCTCGGCCCACGTACGGCCACCGTCGGTGGAATACGTGTACCGCACATTGAAGTGGAAGTCGGTGAGGTCACGGTTGTCCTGCCACACCACATCGACCCGCCCGTTGGGCGCCACCGAGAGCATTGGGTAGAAGCTGGTGTAGCGGTCGACCGGGTGATCGTCGTCAATGGCGAGCGGTTCGGTCCACGTCTGGCCCTCGTCGGTCGAGCGCTGGACGACCATGTCGACGGTACCCGAGGAGTCCGCCGTCGCTGGTGTGGCGGCGTAGGCGAAGACGAACGTCCCCTTAGCACCACCATCGGGTGTCCAACCCATCCCCGTCTGGTGTCCGACCCCGGCGAACACGGGTGGACTCAGCTTGGACATTGACCAGGTCTGGCCCTTATCTGTGGACCGGGCCAGCAAATACGGCAAGGCATGCCGATAAGGCCACGCGAAGTAGCTGCTCCCTGGGGGCGATCGGTCGAACGGCGTGTTCGGGCCTGACACGGCCATCACCACCCCGTCGTGGGCAACAAGGAAGGGCCGACCAAAAGTGGCGGTCATGATCAAGGGATACTCGTTCCCCTCGATCTCGTGCCTGAGCTTTGAGAAGCCATTCAGGTTCTTCCCTTCGGCAAACGTCTTGCCCCCGTCGTTCGAGACGGAGACGACAACGGGATCGTCGTTCAGCGGTGAGTCGGCAGGTACGTTCTGATAGCTCAGGCTGTAGCCAACGTAAACCACGTCATCGTCACCCGACGCGTCGACTGCGAGACCCGTCACCGACCCCGCGCTCGGAGCCGGTTCGGGTCTTCTCCGGTTGTCCACCACCACAGTCGAAGACCAAGAATCGCCCAGGTCAGTGGAACGAGCGAGCACCACACTGACGCGCACAGAGACGCCCATGCCTCGAGGACCCTCGCCCTCGCCATAACCAAGGAGCCCGTAGTAGAGCACTCCATCGCTGCCCCAGGCGATCGTGCCTTGGCTGATAGCCGGGTCGTTGTGGGTGCAGTACGGGTAGTCCTTGGGACCGGGCACAGCGTCGAGAATCTTCCAGGTACGCCCGGCGTCCTGCGAACGAAGCAGATGGCACACTCTCGTTCGCAGGTTCGCAGTAGCCGCCAAGATGATCTTCGGGTTCGTGGGGTGAACAAGCATCTCCGTCGGGGCAGCGAAGGCTCGAGCGGGAGAGCGGTCGTCCCGAGTCATGTGGGCGCCCCTGGTCACTCGTTCGACCTTGACGCTCTGATCACGGAACCGGACTTTCGGGAACGCATAGGTGAAGGAGCTTTGAGAACCTCGCTCTTGCGCCGCCACAGACGGCGCCAGCACGGTAGAAGCAGCGAGGATCAATATGGCGGTGATCGGCATGACCAATCTCATGACAATTTCGCGGCGTGCTCGCGGCCTACGAAGAGAGCTAGGCATGGGCGGTTGGGGATGTCCGGCGCGGCCGAAGTGCTGTTGCAACTCCAACAACAAGGAGGAGGCTAACGATGGCGGTCCCGAGCCCGATAGCCGCAAGCGCCAGGGCACTGGGGCCCCCGGCGAGGGATACAGCCGCTGGACGCTCAGCCTCGAGCGGTGGAACTACTGGCGCGCTCGTACCAATATGAATCATTGTTCGGGTGGGGCCTCCCGCATTCATGTCGTGGTACCGCTGATGAGCGACCAAGATGTGCGGGCCAACGGGCGTATTCTCAGGGATAGTCACAGGCAATACGAACTGACTGGTCATGGTTGTGTTTGGCGGCGGTGCGGTCGCCAGAATCGGTCCCGTGAGGGAGTCGAGGTGGATATCAATCGGTTCGCCCTGCGCGAAACCTCTGCCGATGACTGTCACTGTCCCTCCAGGTTGAACCGACGACGACATCGTCGTTAACGAGAAGACGGCCACGCAGGCCCAGATAGCGCTGGCAGCGA
>JALZEC010000377.1 GCA_030862235.1 Actinomycetota bacterium
CAGAACTCTCAGCGCCGGAGCGAGCGCGGCGTCCATCAGAAGCTGGACGCGCTAGCCGACGGCCTGGCCGACCTGATGGAGCACTTCCTGCCCTCCCCGCACGACCAGGAGGAGGACCTGCGCCGCGACATGGATGACCTCAAGCGGGCGGTAGGGCTGGGCGAGTGACGGCAGGCGGGGTTGCAAGACATCAACGGACAAAACGCCCCTCAGCCGACCTCGATCACCTCGTGCGCGGCGCTGACGAATAGGCCGGGTTGGGGTCCTCCGGCGATCAGGTGGAGCTGGGCCCCGAGGGCGGCGACGGCGAGGCCGTGGCGGGGCAGGCGTAGGGTTGCCGCCTCCTGCCACCGGCCCTCCGAGAGGCACTCGACGGACCCGATGGTTCCTTGCGGTCCCTCGCCGCCGGCGACGCACAGCTTGTCCCCCACAACCGCCGCTGCGATCCCGCTCCGGGCGTCGTTGACGGACGTTTCGCTGCGCCAGGCCGCCTCGCGGCCGTCCCACGACTCCACCGACCGGAGGTTGTCGGGAGCCCGGCCAGCGATGGCGTAGACGCGCCCGCCGAGCGCCGCCATGGCCAGGTGCTCGCGGCGCTCCTTTAGGTCGGGGCCGGGGCGCCAGGTGGCGTCGCCCGGACTCCACGTCTCGGTGCTGGCGGTCACTTCGCCAGTGACACCTCCGGTGACGACCAGCCGGCCGTTGAGGGCGGCGACCCCCGGTGATCCCCTCGGCTTGCTGAGGGACGGCTCGGGGCGCCAGGTGGCGTCGCGCCGTCCGAGGCTGTAGACGGCCGCTTGCGCGTTCCATTCGCCGCTGGGGGTATTGGTGTAGCCCCCGACGAGGTAGAGGCGATCGCCCAGCGTCACCAATCCGAGGTGGTGCAGCGCGACGGGCAGCGGCGGGCCGGCTTCCCAGGTGTTGGTCTCGGGAACGTACAGGTCGAACCGGGAGCTGGCCCGGCCGTCGCCCGTGAGGCCGCCGGCCACGGCGATGCGCCCCTCCCACGTGGCCCCCGCGACCTCGGTGCGGGGCTCCGGAAGCTCAGCCGGTTCGCCGGTCGTCGGCACGACCCCAGGCTGTGGCGCGTCGCTCGAAGGCGAGGAGCAGGCCGCGACCACGAGGACCAGGGCCACCGCCCACTTCCCCACCGAGGGTCTCGCTCCTGGCGGCTGCGTCGACGCACCGCCGCGCCGGCTCGACGCGCTCGTCAACGTGAGTGATTCGGTCGGGCGACGACGAGCTCACCGGACCGGTCGTAGGACCTCCACGTGGGATCCAGCCCTGGAGCGGTCATGACCGCCTTCGTGCCATCGTCGTGGGGCTCGAGCTCCCAGGTCAGCGAGGCGTGGTCCTCCTGCCATCGCAGTGAGAACGACACCAGGCCGTAGTGGGTCGGCGCCCGCTCGATGGCGAGGTCATGTCCTTCCCAGGAGGCCGGCAGCATGCTGCAGAAGGCGAGTCCACCCTCGACTTCTCGCACCAGAAGGCACCGCACGAGCGAGAGGAAGTCTGCCGCCGCCCAACCGTGGTGCCCGTCGCCCATGCAGCCACCGCCCAAGAGTGGATGAATGGCCTCCGGCCACGTGAACGTGGCGGTGGCAGCCTGAAGCATCCACTCGAGGCGGGCGAGCGCTCGGTCATCGCCGCACGCGAGCTCCACGAACGCCAACTGCAGAGTGAGATACGTGCCGAGTCCGGTGTGGCTGATCGCTTGGAAGAAGGCAGGGCCAAGGCAGAAGCGCTCCCGGAGGACGTCTGCCGTGGCGGTCACCGCAGGATCGTCGGCGTCGAGCAACCCGAGCGGCCACGCGGCGACGAGGGACCCGATCATGGCGGGGTCGACTCGCCGTCGCGGTCCGGCAGGAATCACCGGGCGACCCAAGCCAAGTCGGTGCGCCACCAGGCTCATCGACGCCTCCAGGTCGGCGCGAAGGGAGCGCGCCCAGCACGCCGCATCGGCCGCTGCCTCCTCCTCGCCGGCGACGTGGAGCAGGTCTGCAGCGT
>JALZEC010000428.1 GCA_030862235.1 Actinomycetota bacterium
GCGGCCTCGGCGTGAGATCGCAGGAGCTCGGCGTGGGCGTGGGCGCGCGACAGCAGCTCCTCGGCCTCGGCTTCGGCCTGGGCCTGGGCCAGCGACCCGGCGCGACCACGACCGGTCTCGACCTCCGCCGGGTCGGACCTGGTGGGACCGTGGCCGTTCTGCAGCTCCTGGGCGGAGGTTGGCGCACGTTCCGGCACGCCCATCTCTGTTCCCGCTGCTCCAGGGTCAGGAGACCCGTCACTCGAGAACGCAGCGTCCATCCCCTACCTCCCGGAACCGGGAGTGGCCGCTCGCTTCATCGCGACGCCACCGCCTCCCGGCCATGGCCGTAGTAGTAGCTGCTCGAGGCTCGCGTCTCGACTCGGTTCAGGACGATCCCGATGGGGTTCGCCCCCACCCGGCGGAGCCGTGCGATGAGCTGGCGAAGAGCACGCCGGCGTGTCCGCTTGGCGTCGACCACGATGAGGGCGGCGTCGCAGTGGGACGCGACGGCGAAGCCGTCAGCGAAGAGGTCGCACGCCGGGGTGTCCACGATCACCAAGCCGCCCTCAAGGCGCTCGAGGACGTCTCGGAACATCCTGCCCGCCACCAAGCCGGCCGGATCGGCGACCTGAGAGCCACCAGGAAGCAGCAGCAGCTCCGGGTGGCGAGGATCCCGGCACACTGCGGCCGAGAGTGGCTCGCCCCGCAGGACATCGCTCAGTCCTGGGGCGACGGGGACCGCAGCGTCATGATGCAGGCTCGGGCGGCGCAGGTCGCCGTCGACGAGCACAGCGGGCAGCCCCAGGCCCGCTACGGAGCGGGCGAGGTGTTCGCAGGTGAACGTCTTGCCGGCGTTGGGGTTGGCGCTGAGCACGGCCACCGTTCGCAACGGACCGGATGTCTCGAGGAACATCAGGCTGGTCCGCAGGGTCCGGAACGCCTCCTGAGTCTCCTCCCCGTCGCCTTGGGGGATCGAGGCCAGCACCGGCAGGCCCATGATCTCGCCCGACTCCTCGTCGCCCTCGGTGCCCGACATCCGGTCGCGCAGGACCTCCAACAGCACAGCCAGCTCGGAGTTGACGACCAGCGCCACGAGGAGCGCGAGCAACCCGTCCCGGACGGGGTTGGGCGACACCGGGGTCGAGTCACCCCGGGGCGGGGAGACCAGCGCGAGACGGTCGGTTGGCGCCAGTCGCCGCTCGGTCGCCGCTTGCACCAGCGCCTGGTACCGAGCGACCAATGCCTCACGGTTCCCCGCCTCAGACGAAAGCTTCGCCAGCTCGCCGCCTACCTGGGAGATCTCGCTCTCGATCGGCCCCAGCGCGGCCTGCAGCCCCTTGGTCTGCTCGTCGACGACGGCGGCGATGAGGGCGTCCACTGTCGCCTGGGCCAGCCGGGTGGCGTCGCCGGGGGACGGTCCGGTGGCGGAGAGGGTGATGAACCCCACGTCGCTCGAAGCACGGGACGAGACCCGTTCACGGGCTTGGGCGGCTGACAGCGGGAGCTCGGCGCGAAGAACGGCGTCGGCGAGGACTGGTCTGGTTCTGGCCAGCTCAGCGAAGTTTCGGGCGAGGAACAGCGTGTCCTGTTCGGTGAAGCTCTGCCCGGCCACCGCTCGACCCGACGTGACGCTGATGAGGGAGGTGGCCTCGTACACCGGCGGTCTGCTGTAGCTCCAGCCGAAGACGGCGGCGGCCACGAGCACGGAGGCGATGAGTACCGCCCACCGGTGCCGGGCGATCATACGGAAGTGGTCGAAAAGATCCATACGCCGAAACGAGAAGAATACGCTTATCGGGACGAAATGAACAACTTAGCCACAGCGGAGTAGGGTTCGGACATGGTGGACTCGCCCGCCCGCCCGGCGATGGCGACTGCGGTCGTGGCCCTGAACGGCCTCGTCCTGCTGGCCTTCGTGGCGGACGCCGTCCTGGCGGTGGCGGTGCTGGCCGTCGTCGTGCCCTTGGGTCTGGCCCTGATCCGGCGGCCCCAGCGAGGCCTGCTGGTGCTGGCCGCCCTGGTGCCCTTTGACGGACTGTTGCTGCTGATCCCCGATCTCCCGGCGCTCGCTGCCGG
>JALZEC010000396.1 GCA_030862235.1 Actinomycetota bacterium
GGACGGGACCGAGCTGTGGGTGGGCGATGTCAGCGGTGCGATGACGCTACGTGGAGCCCGTCGGGTCTCCGGGGGAGCCGACGAGTCGATCTCTCAGCCCCGCTGGTCACCCGATGGCGTGCTCCACTGGATCTCCGACCGGACCGGCTGGTGGAACCTCTACGCCGACGACGGCGAGGGCGGCGAGGGCGGCCGTCCGCTGGCTCCCATGGAGGCGGAGTTCGCCCGTCCCGACTGGGTCTTCGGGCAGTCGAGCTACACCTTCCTGCCTGATGGGAGGCTGGTGGCGGCCTGGTCGCAGAATGGCTTCGTCCGACTGGGAGTCGTGCACGCAGGCCGCGCCGACCCGCTTCCGGTCCCGTTCACCGACGTGGCGTCCCTGCAAGGCGTCGGCCCATCGGTCGTGGCCATCGCCGCGTCGAGTCGCACCCCTCCGGCTATCGTCAGCGTCGACGTCGACACGGGCCAGATCTCACTGATCCGCTCCAGCCGTGAGGCAGGCGTGCCGGAGGGGGCGGTGACCGAAGCGGAGCCGCTGGTGTTTCCGACGACGGGCGGGCGGACGGCGCACGCGTTCTTCTACCGGCCGCGCCTCGAGGGCTTCGAGGGCCCGCCCGAGGAGCGTCCCCCTCTGATCGTCCGGAGCCACGGTGGACCGACGGCCGCCGCCAGCCCCGCCCTGAACGTCGAGATCCAGTTCTGGACGAGCCGCGGCTTCGCCCTCGTCGACGTGGACTACGGCGGCAGCGCCGGGTTCGGGCGGGAGTACCGGCGGCGTCTGGACGGAGAGTGGGGTGTGGTGGACCTCGACGACTGCGTGAACGCCGCGCTCCACCTGTCGTCCCGAGGGGAGGTGGACGGGCGCCGCCTGGTCGTGAGGGGCGGCAGCGCCGGCGGCTACACGACCCTCTGCGCGCTGACGTTCAGGCGGGTCTTCGCCGCCGGGGCGAGCTACTACGGCGTCGCCGATCTCGAGACGCTGGCGGCGGAGACCCACAAGTTCGAGTCCCGGTACCTCGACCGCCTCATCGGGCCTTATCCCGAAGCCCGCCACCTCTACCGGGAGCGCTCGCCTATCCACTTCGCCGATCGGCTCCAGGTTCCGGTCATCCTCTTCCAGGGTCTGGAGGACGCGGTCGTGCCACCGTCACAGGCGGAGGTGCTGGTTGCCGCGCTGCGGAGCAATGGGGTGCCGTTCGCCTACGTGACCTTTCAGGGCGAGCAGCACGGCTTCCGCCAGGCGTCCACCATTCGCCGCGCCGCTGAGGCCGAGCTGTGGTTCTACGGGCAGGTGCTGGGGTTCGAGCCGGCGGACGCAATCGAACCCGTCGAGATCGAGAACCGGGAGCGGCTCGGTTCCCGGGGAAGCGGCGGCGGCTCGATCACCACTTGAGCTCGATCTCGATCTCGGATCCCTCGTCCCCGACCTCGATCTCGAGCGTGTACGTGATGTCTTTGGGTACCTTCACCGAGTGCCGCACGCCCTCACGGACGAAGGACACCTCGTTGTGCCGAGCGAGCTCGTCGGCCAGCTCCCGAAGCCGCTGGGCGGCCTCCTCCCGGGTCAGCCGTTCCTCGCTCTCATGTTCGATCAGCCCCACTGGCGCCTCCCTGCGGTCACTGGGCACAGGTTTAGTGCCTGCGGGCGGGTCCGCGGGCGGGCGGTTCAGCGGCGGGGGGCGGCGCGGGCCCGCCGGCCGTCCTCGGCCAAACGGGCGACGAGGATCTCGAGGACGAGGTCGGGCGGCCACTCCATCGTCCCCTTGAGCGCCAGATCGGCGTCGGACAGGAGGCGGATGGCCCGGGAGATGCCGGCGTAGCCCAGGCGCCGGGATTGCTGGAGCGCCTTCCTGGCCGGGAAGGTGGAACCGGTGAGGCCCAGGAGGGTGGCGGCCGCCCGCTCGTCGGTGGCCTCCGCCGCCCCCTCCAGGCGCAGCATGCGGGCGAAGTGGGTGTGGAGGCTGGCCAGGATCACGAGGGGATGTCGCCCGCCGGCCTCGAGCAGACGCCGGAGGTGGGCGAGGGCGGCCGGCGTGTCCCCGCGGTCGATGGCGTCGGTCAGCTCCCAGGGCGCGACGGAGCCCGCCTGCCCGAGGTAGGGCGAGACCTCGTCGACACCGAGGCGAGCTCCCCGCCCATGGGCGGCGGCCAGGGTGTCGAGGAGACCGGGAAGGCGGCTGAGGTCCTCCCCCAGATGGTTGGCCACCGCCGCCGCCGCCGGCGCGTCCAGCTTCACCGGGCCTTCCCGGAGCCGGCTCGCCAGCCACGTCGACTTCCCCCGGCCGCCGGGAACGTCGGCGTCGAGCACGTGGCCGACCTTGCGGACGGCGTCCACGAGGGAGCGGGCAAGCTGCCCGCCTCCGCCCACGAGGACGAGGGCGGTGGTTGACAGAGGATCGGCCAGATAGGCGAGAAGGGGGCCGACCTCGGCCGTGGAGAAGCGTCCGACGCCCCGGGCGACGACGACCCGCCGGTCGGTGAGAAAGGGCGGCGTCTGGGCGGCGTCGACGACGTCGGGGATGATGTACTCGTCCCCCGCCAGGTCCTCGACGATCAGGCTCGGGTCTCCCGAGCCGACCAACTCGCCGACGAGGGTGCGGAGGGCGTCGCCCACGGCCACGTCGTCGCTGCCGCGGACGAGATAGGCGGGGAAGGGCGTCACCGGGCCTCCAGGATGGCGCTCACGACGCGGCACACACGGGTGGCGGCCTTGACCGCGTCGGTGCGGATCAGGCGGGCTCCGTCGATCACGGCGAGGGCGACGGCGGCGGCATGGTTGTGGACGGGGAGGGCGGCGAGAACCGGCTCAGTGACGGTGAGCAGCACCGGGTAGCCCAGCTCGGCGAAGCGCCGCAGGTGGGGGAGCAGCGTCGGCGTCAGGGGCGGTTCCAACACGATGCGCTCGCACGGGATGCCCGCCGCCTCCGCGAGGTGGGCGCAGTCGACCAGCCGGGCCCGGACCGACTCGAACCGGTCGGCGGGCGCGCCTACCACGACCGCCGCGCCGGCCCGGGCACAGGCGGGGAACAGGTCCGTGGGAGATATGCCGGAATGGTTCGAGCTGACGAGCACCGCTCCCGCCTCGAGCGCGGCGGCGGCGGCGACCGAGCTGTCGACGCGGGCGGCGAACGGCCGGTCGGTGGGACGG
>JALZEC010000398.1 GCA_030862235.1 Actinomycetota bacterium
GGCGATGCTGTCGAGGATCTCTTCCTTGGTGGCCATTTCTTGCTCCTTGCGGGTCAGGCGGACGCGGGGGCGTCGGTGGGGGACTCAGACGGGGACTCAGTTGGGGAATCGGCGGGGGCGGCGTCGGCGGGGGCGGCGTCGGCGGGGGCGGCGGCTGCGCCACCCTTTTGCTCGATGAGGGCGGACAGGCCGTAGGCGAAGTTGCGAGGCACCGCGGACAGCAGGCCGGCGAACTGGCGCAACGGAGCGGCCAGGAGGCCGGCCAGCTGGGCCAGGAGCTGCTCGCGCGGCGCCACGTCGGCCAGGGCGCCGGCCTCGGCGGCGGAGAGGACGGAGGTACCGAGCACGCCGCCCTTGATCACCAGGTGGGGGTTGGTCCTGGCAAAGTCTCGGAGGGACTTGGCGACCAGGACGGCATCGCCGTCGACGAAGGCGATGGCCGTCGGACCGACCAGCATCTGGTCGAGCTGCGGCAGGTTGAGGTCGGCGACCGCCAGCCGGACCAGGGTGTTCTTGTAGATCTTGTACTCGCCGCCGGCCTCCCGGATGGCCCCTCGCAGGTTGGCCAGCTCGTGAACCTTGAGACCGCGGTACTCCGTTAGCAGGGCGGCGTTGGCTGCGGTCATGCGCGTCCGCACCTCGTCGACCACTGCGACCTTCTCGGGCCGGGGCTTCTCCGCAGCCATCATTCCTCCTCACAGCCGGGCGGTACGCGCGGAGACGCCTCGGCCAGGAGGTCGTCACCTGATCAGGTGGG
The DNA here is from genome assembly GCA_030862235.1 of Actinomycetota bacterium. GTDB lineage: Bacteria > Actinomycetota > Acidimicrobiia > Acidimicrobiales > AC-14 > JALZEC01. Next base: position 758 of record JALZEC010000398.1, read on the forward strand.
CCCTTGGGGGCCGCTTCTGCGCGAACGCACCGGATTTCTACGGCGACTGATTCAGTTGTGGATACAGCGTAGTCAAAGGGCGATCAGGCCCGGGCCGCTCCGGCCCCAACCGTGGCACCGGCGCCGGACAGCTCCTCCTCGATGGCCCGGAGCGGGTTGGGCTCGACGCGGACACCGGGACCCATCGTCGAGGACACGGTGATGCCCTTCATATACCTACCCTTGGCCGCCGCCGGCTTGGCCCGCTGCAGTTCCTCGATGACGGCCTGCATGTTCTCCAGCAGAGCCCGCCGGTCGAAGCTGACCTTGCCGATGGGGACGTGGATGTTGCCGTACCGATCGGTGCGGTACTCCACCCGTCCCCCCTTGAACTCCCGGACTGCTCGGCCGACGTCTTCGGTCACGGTCCCCGTCTTGGGGTTGGGCATGAGGCCCCGGGGACCAAGGATGCGACCCAGGCGGGCCACCTGGGTCCGCATCAGGTCGGGCGTGGCGATGGCCACGTCGAAGTCGAGGAACCCACCCTGGACCCGTTCGGCCAGGTCATCGGCGCCCACGATGTCCGCTCCCGCTTCTCGGGCCTCGGCCGCGGCGGGACCGGCGGCAAAGACCGCCACCCGGACCGCCTTGCCCGTTCCCGCAGGCAGCCCCACCGTCCCGCGCACGATCTGGTCGGCCTTGCGGGGGTCGACGCCCAGACGCACCGCCAGCTCGACTGTCTCATCGAACTTGGCCGCCGACAGGCTCTTCACCAGGTCAATGGCGGGGCCGGGAGGGTAGAGCTGGTTGCGGTCGAACCGGCGCAACGCGTCCTGGTAGCGCTTGCCCTCACGCGCGTTGTTTCCCATTGGAGCGCTCCTCTGCCTACTTGACCCTGATACCCATCGACCGGGCTGTCCCCTCGACCTGCTTCTTTGCCGCCTCGATGTCATTGGCGTTGAGGTCGGGCATCTTGGTACGAGCGATCTCGGTCAGCTGATCCTGCGTGATCGTGCCCGCCGCCTCTCGCCCGGGAGCGGTGGCGCCCTTCTGGAGGCCGGCCGCGGCTCGCAGCAGCACCGGAGTGGGCGGAGTCTTGGTCACAAAGGTGAACGACCGGTCTTCGAAGACGGTGATCTCCGCCGGGACGACCGTGCCCCGCTGCGCCTCGGTGGCGGCGTTGTACTGCTTGCAAAACTCCATGATGTTGACGCCGTGGGGGCCCAGCGCGGTCCCAACCGGGGGCGCGGGCGTCGCCGCACCGGCCGGAATCTGGATCTTCACCACCGCGGCCACGCGCCGCTTCGCCATCGTTCGTTCCTCTCTCTGTTGCTGCGCCGGCCTGGGCGACCGGGCTTAGAGCTTGGCCACCTGGCTGAACTCGAGCTCGACCGGCGTCTCCCGTCCAAAGATGTTGACGAGCACCTTGAGCTTGAGCTGGTCCTCGTTGATCTCCGCGATCTGGCCCGAGAAGTCGGCGAACGGACCCTCCCGGACACGCACGCTCTCGCCCACCTCGAACATCGGCCGCCGCGCCGGCTTCCGCCCGCCGGTCTCGACGCCCTCGACCTGAACCTGGAGGATGCTCTCCACTTCCTTGCGGGACAGGGGCGTGGGCTTGGCTCCCAGGCCGACGAACCCGGTGACGCCTGGAGTGTTCCGCACGACCCGCCACGAGTCGTCGTCGAGCAGGCAGCGCACGAGCAGGTAGCCAGGGAACACCTTCTTCTGGACGACGACCCGCTTGCCGCCCTTGAACTCGATCACGTCCTCCATCGGGATGACGCACTCGAAGATGCGGTCCTCCATGTTCATGGAGGCGATGCGGCTCTCGAGGTTGGACTTCACCTTGTTCTCGTACCCGGCGTAGGTGTGGACGACGTACCAGCTCCCGGGCCGGTCGTAGGGGCTCTCCACGACGGGCGCGGGCGGCTCCTCCTCGCCCCGCTCGTCGCCGAACTCGTCGAGAGCCGGTTCATCGGCGCCCGCTACGCCGGTGCCGAACAGCTCCTCCTCGGTCAGCACGCTGACCGGTGTCTCCGTCGGGGCAGGCTCGCCGGGGGCGTCGAAGCTGAAGTCGTCTTGCTCGCTCATCGGTGCTCGCTCATGACTCGAACAACCAGATGACGCCCTTACCGAAGACGAAGTCCAAGGCGAAGATCAGCGCGGTGAGGATCATCAGCGCCACGAACACGATCGTGGAGTAGTGGATGACCTCCTTGCGGGTGGGCCAGGCCACCTTTCGCAGCTCGGCCCGGACCTGGCGCAGGTACTCGCCGGCCTTGACCCGCTTCTCGGCTGGGCGCGGCGCGGTTCGAGTAGGCGCCTCACGGCGCGGCTGGCCGTCCCGGTCAATCTGCCCCTGACGCTGCATCAGGCGCTTCATCTGTCTGTTCAAGGCAACCTCGGCACGAGCTGTTCAGGTCCGTATGGAAGGCGAGCAGGGCAGGAGGGACTCGAACCCCCAACCGCCGGTTTTGGAGACCGGTGCTCTACCAATTGAGCTACTGCCCTACGGGGCTGAGTCCCAGTTGGGAACTACGAGGAAAAAGGATACCTCGGTCCCGGCGGGGTCCGCCCCGCCTCGGTCGGCCGACCGTGGTGATGTCCTCTGACCACGGTGGACGCGGTCGGATGACAACCGTTCTGGGTCGGCTCAGCTGGCCAGGCGCAGGCGGTGGCGGCGGTGGCGGCTGGCGAGGAC
>JALZEC010000421.1 GCA_030862235.1 Actinomycetota bacterium
CCCCTGCCCGCCCTACGGATCGCTAGGTCGTCAGCCACGCCTCTTCGTAGGCGACAAAGAGCAAGGCGCTCTGGATGACGTTGCGCACCCTGTCGCTCCAAGCGATGGTGCCCGCGTACCAGTTGAGCGGGACCACGGCAGTTTCCTCGTTGAGGACGATCCCCTCCGCCTGCTGGTACGCCTCGTTCCGTCGGTTGAGGTCGCTCTGGCGCCGAGCCTGGTCGATGAGCTGGTCGAACCGCTGGTTGCTGAACTGCGTGTGGTTGTCACCGGTGCCGATGTTCGAGCTCCCGAAGAGTGGGAACAGCATGTTGTCGTAGGAGTTGTAGTCGGCGATCCACCCTGACCGGAAGAACTGCCCCTGGCCCTGCCGCATCTGCGAGAAGTAGGTCCTCGATTCCCGGCCGTCGAGCTCAGAGTTGATACCCAGCTCCCTGAGGTTGGCCTGGATGATCGTGGCGTTCTCGGCGTGCCCGGCACCGGCACCGAAGTTCAGCTTGATCGGTGGCAGGTCGGTTGCCCGCTTGCCTGTCGCCCGCTCCCACTCGCCGAGCAGCTGCCTGGCCCGGTTCACGTCGCGTGTGGGGAACTGTGAGAGACCCTGCTTGTAGCCAGGGATTCCGGGCGGGGTGACCCCAGTGGCCACCTTGCGTGAACCGTTGTAGATGTCGTTGATCATCCGCTGCTTGTCGATGATCACCGAGATGGCCTGCCGCAGCTTGACGTTCTCGGGCCCGCCGACGATCGGATCCCTCATGTTGAAGCCCCAGTAGTACAGCCCGTTCACGGCGTGCTCGGCGACCCGCCCCGGGTACTTGGCCTTGGCTTCGGCGTAGCGCGCCGGGGGGATGTATCCGGTCTGCCCCTGGCCCGCCTCGAAGGCGGCCCAGGCCGAATCGAGATCCTTGGAGATGCGGAACTCGATGTTGTCGATGTAAGCCTTGTGGTTGTTGATGCCACCCCAGTAGGTGTCGTTCCGGGTGAGCTTCACGTACTGACCGGGCCGCATGGGCTCGACCATCTTGTAGGGCCCGTTGCCGATCATGACGTCCTGTTCCCACTTGGTCTGGTCGGGCAGGCCCTGGACGACCTTGGCGGGAACGGGGGAGAAGATCAGGTGCGCCACCACGTCGGGGAGGAAGCTGAGCGGAGCCTCGAGCTCGACGGTCAGCGTACGGGCGGCGTCGTCCGCCTTCAGACCGTCTGCCGTCGTGGCCGTGCCGTCGGCGATGGCCTTCGTGCCCCTGATGCGGGCGTTGTCGGTGATGTGGTAGGCGACTTCAGAGGCCATCTCCTTGCGGGCCGCCCGCTCCCAGGCGAACTTGAAGTCGCTGGGGAGGACCGGGTCGCCATTGGAGAACGTGACGCCGTTGCGCAGCCGGAAGGTCCACACGGTCGCATCGGCGTTGCTGGACCATGACTCCGCCACCGCCGGCTTCAGCTCGCCGGTCTTGTAGTCGTAGTCGGTCAGCCCGTCGAACAGGAGCTGACCGGGCTGAGACCCCTGAATCGTGTGGGCGAGCGCCGGGTCGATGTGATCGGGGTCGCCGGAGGCGAAGTTCTGGTAGTCGATGAGGGTGCCGCCGGTAACCGGCCGGCCTTGCTCGCCCTGGGACTGGCCTCCGGGTGCTGCGCCGCCGTCCTCATCCTCGCCTCCGCACGACGCGGCGAGCAATGCCATCGCGACGGCGATCACCAGGGGCCCCAACCGTCCCGAACGCTTCAAGTCGGAACCTCCTTCTTCTTGGCCTTTCTTGGCTCAGTTATTGCAGCCGGAGGGCCAGGATGATCGTGGTAAAAGCAAAGATGACGAGGTTGGCGACCGTAATTCGATCGAGGTTGCGCTCTACCACGGTGGATCCGGCCGCGGCACCCATGCCGCCGCCAAACATGTCGGAGAGACCGCCCCCTCGCCCGCTGTGCAGCAGGACGAGCAGGATGAGGCCCAGAGACACGATCACATGGACCACGACGACCAACGCCGTGAGCATGCGGTCACCGTACCAGACCGATTCGCGCTAGAAGTCCGGCTCCCGGGCCTTATTCAGAGTTCCGATACTGCACGATGAGGGCGAACTCATCGGGGTCCAAGCTGGCCCCGCCGACGAGGGCGCCGTCGATGTCGGGCTCGGCCATCAGCTCGGCGATGTTGGACGACTTGACCGAGCCCCCGTACTGGATCCGGATGGCGTCGGCCGGGCCGTCGCCGTGGATGGACCGCACGGTCTTGCGGATGAGCCCGATGGTGGTCTGGGCGTCTTCGGGAGTCGCCGTCTTGCCCGACCCGATGGCCCAGATGGGTTCGTAGGCAATCACCAGCCGCTCGACCTGCTCGGTCGGGAGTCCGGTGACCGCCGCTTCGACCTGGCCCGTGACCTTGGACTCGGTCTTTCCGGCCTCCCTCTCCTCGTCCGTCTCTCCCACGCAGACGATGGGGGTCATCCCGTGGGCGAACACCGCATCCAGCTTCTTGCGCACCTCCTCGTCGGTCTCGTGGAAGTGCTCCCGACGCTCGGAGTGCCCGACGATGACGTAGGACACATTGAGCTTGGCCAGCATCGGAGGGCTGACCTCGCCGGTGTACGCCCCGTTCTCCTCCCAGAAGCAGTTCTGAGCGCCCAGGGCGATGGGGATCCGGTCGGCGTCGAGCAGGGTCTGGATCGAGCGGAGACCGGTGAACGGCGGGTGGACAGAGACGTCGACCGCCTTGTAGTCGGCGTCCGAGAGTCGGTACGAGAGCTTCTGCACCACTTGGATGGCCTCCAGGTGGTTGTGGTTCATCTTCCAGTTCCCGGACATCAGAGGTTTCCTGCCGTTACTCGCGGGCATTCGGCGCTCCTCTCAAGGCCTTCAGACCGGGCAGGTCGCCCTTCTCGATCAGTTCCAGGGAGGCGCCTCCGCCGGTCGACACGTGGTCCACCTTTTCGTCGAGACCGAACTTGGCCAGGGCGGCGGCGCTGTCGCCCCCGCCGACGACGGTGAAGCCCTTCGCCCCGGCTACGGCCTCGGCCAAAGCCTTGGTCCCGTTGGCGAACCGCTCGTCCTCGAACATACCCATAGGCCCGTTCCAGAGGATCGTCCCCGCGTCCTCGAGGGCGTCGCTGAACAGCTTCACCGTCTCTGGCCCGATGTCCACGCCCTTCCACCCGTCTTCGATGTCGGCGCCGACCGTCTCGACCTCGTCGTCGGGCCCGAGGGCGACGGCGTCGGTGGGAAGAAGGATGCGCTTGCCGCTCTCCAGCAGTTCCTTGCAGTTGTCGACCTGGTCCTCCTGAAGGAGGGAGTCGCCGATGGAGTGACCCTGGGCCTTGAGGAAGGTGTAGGCCATGCCGCCGCCGATCACGAGCGTGTCGACCTTGTCGAGCAGGGTTTTGATCACGCCCAGCTTGTCGCTGACCTTGGCCCCCCCGAGGACGGCGACGAACGGCCGGTCGGGCTCCTCGAGCAGTCCGCCCAGCACCTCGACCTCCCGGGCCAGGAGCCGGCCGGCGGCGCTGGGCAGCTTCTTTGGTGGACCCACGATCGAGGCATGCTCCCGGTGAGACGCGCCAAAGGCGTCGTTCACGTAGAGGTCGCGGCCGTCGATCAGCTTCTCTACGAACTCCGCGTCGTTGGACTCTTCGCCCGGATCGAAGCGGAGGTTCTCGAGCAGGTTGACGTCCGGTGCCAGCTCGGACAGGCGCTCACGCACCGGGTCCAGGCTGAACTTCTCGTCCGGCTTCCCCTCGGGCCGGCCCAGGTGGCAGCAGGCGTCGATCGAGGCGCCACGTTCGAGCAGCCATTCGATGGTGGGCATGGCCGCCCGGATTCGCATGTCGTCGTCGATCTTTCCGTCGCTGATCGGGACGTTGAAGTCGACGCGGAGGAGGACCTTCTTCCCGGAGGGGTCGGGCAGGTCCTCGAGGGTGGGGACCCTCATTTCACTTCTGACCGTCGTCGGCGCCTGCAACCTTGAGAACGATGTCAACCAGGCGGTTCGAGTACCCCCACTCGTTGTCGTACCAGCCGCAGACCTTGACCAGGTTGCCCATCGTCATCGTCAGGTCGGAGTCGAAGACGCAGGACGCCGGGTTGCCGATGATGTCGGTCGAGACCAGCGGGTCTTCGCTGTACTCGATGATCCCCTTCATGGGTCCGTCCGCTGCCGCCTTGAACGCCTCGTTCACCTCGTCGACGGTGACCTCCTTGTCGAGGATGACGGTGAAGTCGGTGATCGAGCCCACCGGTACCGGGACACGCAGCGCCGTCCCGTCTAGGCGGCCCTCCATTTCCTCCAGAACCAGGCCCGTGGCCCGAGCCGCGCCCGTCGACGAGGGCACGATGTTGATCGCCGCCGAGCGGGCCCGGCGCAGGTCCTTGTGCGGGAGGTCGAGCAGGTTCTGGTCGTTGGTCATGGCATGGACGGTCGTCATGAGACCCTTCTGGATCCCGAAGGCGTCGTCCAGGACCTTGACCATGGGGACGAAGCAGTTCGTCGTGCAGGAGGCGTTCGAGACCACCGTGTGCTTCTCGGGGTCGTAAGAGTCGTCGTTCACGCCGACCACGAACGTGGCGTCGGCACCGGATGCGGGTGCCGAGACGACCACCCGCGGCGCGCCGGCGTCGAGGTGAGCGGCGGCCGAGTCTCGGTCCGTGAACAGCCCGGTGGACTCGACGACCAGGTCGACGCTCATGTCGCCCCACGGAAGGGCCTTCGGGTCGCGCTCGGCCAGGACCTGGATCTCGTCGCTGTCGACCTTGATCCCGTCGTCGGTGACCTCGACCTCTTCGCTGAGCTTGCCCAACACCGAGTCGTACTTGAGAAGGTGGGCCAGCGTCGCGGGCGAGGTGAGGTCGTTGACGGCCACGACGTTGATATCGGCTCCCCGTTGCCTGATTGCCCGGTAGAAGTTCCGCCCAATGCGTCCAAAGCCGTTGATTCCGACGCGGACTGTCATGCCGTGCCTCCTTGTCCAGTGCCGGGCCCTGTGCCCGCGCGTTCGCCCCCTTGGGTTTTCTACCCCGCCGGGGCGGAGCGTTCCCCTGCTACTTCCCTATCCGACCAGATCAGCAAGGGCCGTCGCCAACCGAACAGGATCGTGAGCCAATCCGTCCTCACGCGCGACGGGCTTCTCCAGGTACGGCACGTCGAGGTTGCCGATCGGCAGCGAGCCGGGATGGCAGAGGACGACGTCGACGTCCAGTCCGTGGGCCCGCAGGGCGGCGACGTGGGCAGCGACGTCGAAGCCCTCCGTCTCCGGAACCTGCGGCCGGAGATTGCACACGTACACCTTCCGGCCACGGGTGGCGGTCAAGGCCTCACGGATGGCGGGCACGGCCACTACCGCCAGCACGCTCGTGAACAGCGACCCGGGGCCGACCACGACCTGGTCGGCGGCGGCCAGGGCCTCGAGCGCCGTCTCGGGTGGTTCCGGGTCGGCCGGGACGAGGGCGACCCCGGCGATCCGACCGGCCTGCCCGACCGCCACCTGCCCCTCCACCCACACGCCGGCCGAGCCGTCGGGTGCGAGAACCTCGGCCTTGAGCACGACCGGTTCGCGGGTCGCGGGAATCACCCGTCCAACCGCCCCCAGAACCCGGGCTGCTTCCGCCAGCGCCGCCTCGAAGCTGCCCGTGGCCTCCGCCAATCCGGCGATCACCAGGTTGCCGAAGGCGTGGCCCTCCAGTCCCCCTCCGCCGAAGCGGTACTCGAAGGCGGTCGTCCACGGCGAGTCCTCGTCGGCCAGGGCGACGAGGCATCGCCGGAGGTCACCCGGCGGGGGGATGCCGAAGGCCGCTCGCAATCGCCCGCTCGAGCCGCCGTCGTCGGCCACCGAGACGACGGCGGCGATGTCAGAGGCGTAGTGCCGGGCGGCAGTCAGGCTGGCGGCGAGGCCGTGCCCACCGCCCAGAGCCACGACCCTGGGTCCGTGGACGGTCAACAGCGGCGCCGACGGGTCCAAGTCATCCACCTTTCCACCGTGGCCGACCGGGCGTGGCCTTCGCAAGGGGTCAGCGACGATCGATGTCCCGATGGGAGACCGTGGGGGCGTAGCCCCGCTTCTCGAGGAGCCGGGCCAACTCCTCGGCGATGACTACGGAGCGATGGTTCCCGCCCGTGCAACCCACGGCCAGCGTGAGGTAGGCCTTGCCCTCCCGGGCGTAGGCCGGGAGGAGCAGTTCGAGCAGATCGTCGAGCTTGGCGAGGAACTCCTTGGTGTCGGGCTGGTCGAGTACGTAATCCCGCACCGCCTGGTCGACGCCGGTGAGCGGGCGCAACTCGTCCACCCAATGAGGGTTGGGCAGGAAGCGGCAGTCGAGCACGACGTCGACGTCGAGGGGGAGCCCGTTCTTGTACCCGAAGGACATGACGCTGGTCTGCATGCTCGGGCCGGCGCCGCGGGCGAACAGGTCGAGCAGACGGTCGCGCAGCTGGTGGACGTTCAGGTCGCTCGTGTCGACCACCACGTCGGCCTGCTCCTTCACACTCTCCAGGAGCTTCCGCTCCTTCTCGATGCCCTCGAGCAACCCCTCGGCATCCCCGATTGGGTGGCGGCGGCGAGTGTTCTCGTAGCGGCGGACGAGCACCTCGTCCGACGCCTCGAGGAACAGGACCCGCACCCGGCGCCGGGTTCTCCGCAGCAGGTCGAGGGCGGGGCTGACGTCCTCGAAGTACTGGCCGGTGCCGACCACGAGGGCGACCCGCTCGGTCGTCGAGCCCGGGGACTCGACCAGCTCAGCGACCTTGCCGATGAGGGCCGGCGGCAAGTTGTCGATGACGAACCAGCCCAGGTCTTCGAACGTGTTGGCGGCCTGAGAGCGCCCGGCCCCGGACATCCCGGTGATGACAAGGAACTCGCTCACGTCTCGCTCATGCCAGCTTGGCGCTGGCGAGCACCAGGCCGGCGACCCCGAACATGATCGGGACGTTGCCCCAGAGGAACCGGGGAAGCTGGGCGTCGACGTGGGCCCGCAGCTCTGCCATCTCCCCCCTGAGCGCGGTGCGTAGCTCAGCCATCTCGGTTTTGAGCTCAGTGCTCACCTCGGCCATCTCCCCCCTGAGCTCGGCCCGCAGCTCGGCCATCTCGCCTCGCAGCTCGGTGCGGAGATCGGCCATATCGCCTCGCAGCTCGGTGCGGAGATCGGCCATGTCGCCTCGCAGCTCGGCCCCCAGCTCGGTCATCTCCCCTCGCAGCCCGCCGATCTCACCCCGCAGCTCGCCCATCTCACCCCGCAGCCCGGCCATTTCGCCGCGGAGACCTTTGATGTCCGACTGCCGAGCCACGTCGGCCCAACCCACCGGAGGGAGCAGTTCCATCAGGACGGTGGCCGGGTGTTCGCCCAGCGAGAGGTTGAGCGCGTCGAACAGGTCGCGCCGGTCACGATCGGAAACCATGCTCATCTTCCCCGAGAAAGCCGACGTTGATGGGGGAAGCCATCGGAACGAAGTGTATCGGGGTGGTGTGACGGTTAGTGAGAACGTTCGGCGAGAAGGAACAGCAGGCGGGGGATGGTGGCGGCGTCTCGGTACTCCTGAGCCCGTTCCAGGAAGCCGGGCGGCGGTGTGGGCTCCTCCATGCGACGGATGACCAGGCCGGATGCGGCCATGGCGTTGACGTATCGGGACAGCGGCCGGTGCACGAATGGGAGGAAGACGTCCTTCTCCACCTCTTCCAGGACCTTGTCCTCCACCAGGTAGGGACCGATCCGCCAGTACTGCTCGTCGAGGATGTGATCGTCGATCCAGCCCGAGCTGGGTGTCTGCAGGAGGGGGTGGTTGAGGAAGAAGAGGAATCGGCCTCCCGGCTGCAGCACCCGCCCCACCTCGGCCAGCGCGTCGTCCACGTCGTCGATGTGCTCGAACACCAGGCACGCAACCACGGCGTCGAACGCGGCGGCCGGAAACGGGAGCCGGGCCGCGACGGCCCGGGCGTAGGACGGTCCGCCACCCCGTTCCGTCGCCGCCGCCAGTTGCGCCCAGGAGGGGTCGACCCCAACCACCCCTTGGGTGGCCATGCCGGCGGCGACCCGGGCGAGTTGCCCCTCGCCGGTCCCCACGTCCAAGACCCGGCGGGCACCGACGAGGTGCTGGGCCGCCATGGGCAGGATCTGCTCGGTGTACTCGGCGTCCGCTCCTTCGGTGAAGCCCTCCTGCCACCAGCCGGCATGGGTCTCCCACGGATCGACGCTCATGGACCGCCCCTCGGGCGGCCATCCCGGGCGCGGCTCAACCCCGCCCTGGCTGATGCTGTTGCGGCTTCGCCGTCCCGGGCGGGGCCCCAACCCCGCCCTCCTCCAGAACGTGGGGCCCCACCCCCACGCCTGGCCGTGCTCACGGAGAGCTCGATGCGGGCTGGTGGAGCCGCTCGTGCACCGCTCGTCCCACCGGGTCAGGCAGCCAGCTCAGCTTGAGCAGGTCATCGAGCGACGCCGCCTTGACCGCCGCCATCCCGCCCAGCTCCTTGACCAGCCGCTTCTTCCGGGTGGGCCCGAGGCCGGGCACGTCGTCCAGAGCGCTCCTCGTCATCCGCCGGGCCCGCAGCTGCCGGTGGTAGGTGACGGCGAAACGGTGAGCCTCGTCCCGTACCCGCTGGAGCAGGTACAACCCCTCCGATTGGCGCGGGATCCGGACCGGGTCGGCCTGTCCCGGCACGTACACCTCCTCGAACCGCTTCGCCAGGGCCGCAACCGAGATCTCCTCCTCCAGGCCGAGGCTCTCGAGCACCCGGATGGCCACGTCCAGCTGGAGCTGGCCCCCGTCCACCAGCAGCAGATTCGGCGGGTAGGCGAACTTGCGGGGGCGGTCGCCGACCGGCCGGTCGCGTTCGCTGAGCAGGGCAGTGAGGCGGCGCGTCAACACCTCCTCCATGGCCGCCAGGTCGTCCCTCACGAAGGACTCACGGATCTTGAACCGGCGGTAGTCGGACTTCTTGGGCAGCCCGTCCTCCATGACCACCATCGAGCCGACGTAGTCGCTCCCTTGGATGTGGCTCATGTCGAAGCACTCGATCCGCAGCGGAGCCTGGGGCAGGTCCAGGGCGTCCTGGAGGGCGGTCAGGGCCCGCGCCCGGGCGTTGTGGTCCGACGACCGCTTGAGGCGGTGGCGGGTGAACTCCTCCATGGCGTTTTGTGTCACGGTGGCCAGCAGAGCGCGCTTGTCGCCCCGCTGGGGCACCCGGATCCCCACCTTCGACCCCCGGGCCTCGCTCAGGAACCAGGTGTAGAGCTCCATGTCGTCGGGCTCGTCGGGCACCAACACCTCCTTCGGTACACCCGCCGGTCCCGGTTCGGCATACAGCCCCTCCAGGATGTGGCCGACGAGTTGCGGCCGGGTGGCGTCCTCCACCTTGTCGAGCACGAACCCCTTGCGACCCATCACCCGCCCCCGGCGGACGTAGAACACCTGGACCGCCGCCTCCAGCTCGTCGTCGGCGATTCCGATCACGTCCACGTCCTCCGGACGTTCGGTCACCATGCTCTGCTTCTCGATCGCCTTGCGGACGCTGGTGAGCCTGTCCCGGAGCCGGGCCGCCTTTTCGAACTCCAGGGCATCGGCCGCCTCTCGCATCTCCTTTTCGAGACGGCGGACGACGGGCTGGGTCTCGCCGTCCAGGAAGTCGATGAGCTCGGCGACCAGGCGGTCGTACTCCTCCTTCTGGACCTCGCCCACGCACGGTCCGGCGCACCGCTCGATGTGGAACTCGAGGCACGGGCGGCCCAGCCGCTGGTGGTCGTTGAACTTGGCCTCCGAGCAGTTCCTGATGGGGAAGGTGCGGCGCAGCAGGTCGAGGGTCTGGCGGATGGCGTAGGCGTGACCGTAGGGACCGAAGTAGCGCGTCCCCTTGCGGCGGGCCCCTCGCATGACCATTGCCCTCGGCCACTGGTCGGACAGGGTGATGGCGAGGAACGGGTAGCTCTTGTCGTCCCGCAGCCGGATGTTGAACCGCGGCCGGTGCTCCTGGATCAGGCTGTACTCGAGCAGGAGGGCCTCCACGTCGTTGCGGACCTGGATCCACTCCACCGACTCGGCGGCGGCGACCATCTGAGCTGTCCGCGGCGGCAGCGTTGCCGGGTTCACGAAGTAGTTGGACAGCCGGCTGCGCAGAGACTTGGCCTTGCCCACGTAGATGACGCGGCCGTCCCGGTCCTTGAACTGGTAGGACCCGGGAGCGTCAGGGATGGTGCCGACCGGGGGACGTTCCAACACGGGAATCATTCTGCCGGGCCGGCGTTCGTGTAGAGGCAGGTCCGCCGGGCACGAATGACCGCTCCGGCGTACAATTGCGTAACGCCGGCCTGGTATCCGGCGCCGATCAGTTCCGAGGCCGACATCCCCGCGGTGGGCGACCAGGCTGTCCCCCCGGCCATATCGGAACTTCATAGCTGGAGGGACACCCAATGTTCCGAATTCAGGCGGCGCTCCCGGAGCGCTACGCCAGCGCGACCCCCGAGGACCTGGCGGCCCGGATCCAGGCGGCCAAGACCACCCTCGGCGACAAGCTCCTGATTCTCGGTCACCACTACCAGCGCGAAGAGGTGATGTGCTGGGCCGACGCCCGGGGGGACTCCTTCGGGCTGTCCCGCCTCGCCTCGTCGAACTCGTCGGCCAAGTACATCGTGTTTTGCGGAGTCCACTTCATGGCGGAGTCGGCCGACATCCTCACCGCCGACGACCAGATCGTGGTGCTGCCGGACCTCAACGCCGGCTGCTCCATGGCCGACATGGCGGATCTCGACTCCGTCGAGACGGCCTGGGAGGAGCTGGACGATGTGGTCGACCTGAGCCGCGTCGTCCCCATTACCTACATGAACTCGTCCGCCGCCCTCAAGGCGTTTGTGGGACGGAATGGGGGGGCGGTCTGCACGTCGTCCAACGCCCGGGCCGTCATCACGTGGGCCTTGGAGCGCGGGGACAAGCTGTTGTTCTTCCCTGACCAGCACCTAGGCCGCAACACCGCCTACCAGCTCGGGTACGGCCCGGAGGACATGCGGGTGTGGGACCCGAAGCGAGACCTCGGCGGGCTTCAGGAGCGGGACGTGAAGGAGGCGACCTTCCTGCTGTGGAAGGGCCACTGCTCGGTCCACCAGCGGTTCAAGGTCGCGCACGTCGAGGCTTTCCGGGCCGAGCACCCCGGGGGGATCGTCGTCGTCCACCCCGAGTGCGCCCATGAGGTCGTCGAGCTGGCGGACCAGGTGGGGTCGACGGACTACATCATCAAGGCGGTCGCCGCCGCTCCCGCCGGCTCGGTGATCGGGGTGGGCACCGAAATCCACTTGGTGCAGCGGCTGGCGGCCGAGCACGCCGACCGGACGGTGGTGTCCCTGGACCCGCTGATCTGCCCCTGCTCCACCATGTTCCGGATCGATGCCGCCCACCTCGCCTGGTGCCTGGAGAACCTGGTGGAGGGCCGGGTGGTCAACCAGATCACGGTCGACGGCGACACCGCCAACTGGGCGAGGGTGGCCCTCGAAAGGATGCTAGAGATCACCTGATACGGACGGACCTCCCCGCATCTCCGTTGTAACCATCGCGTGGCGCAACGAAGGATTCGCGCCCGGCTTCGTGACGTCCCTCGGCCGAGCCGCCGACCGAGCCGGACCTCCCGCTCCCGAGCTGATCGTGGTCGTCAACGGCCCGGAGGGCGCTGCCGCCGCCGACGAGCTGCTCGCCGCCTCGGCGGGGACGGTTCTTCGGCCTGTCCTGGTGAGGTTGGAGGACAACACCGGGTTCTCCGGCGGCGCCAACGCCGGAGTCCTGCGGGCCACGGGCGAGGTGCTCGTCGTCGCCAACCTCGACCTCACCTTCGACGAGGCCTTCCTCGAGAACCTGAACCGGTACGCCTCGAAGCAGGACTGGGACTTCCTGGCCCCCCGCGTCGTCCAGGGTCAGGACGGGCAGGAGACAGGCGTCTCCCGACGGCGCCGATCCCACACCCTGGCCTGGGTCACGCCG
>JALZEC010000423.1 GCA_030862235.1 Actinomycetota bacterium
GGCCAAGGGCGCCTCAGCGTGCGGGCCGCCGGCGGGCAGGGCTCGCACGTCCTGGGAGCGCTCGCCGCCGCCAACGCCCTGGCGCTGGTCCCCGACGGAGAGGGGATCGACGCCGGCGCCCACCTCGACGTGATGCTCCTCGACTGAGACCGCAGGTCAGCCCCCCTCTACACTGGCGTGATGAGCGAACGGGCGCTGACCCATCTGGACCCGCTCGGCCGTGCTCGCATGGTCGACGTCACTCCGAAGGAGGCCACGCACCGGCGGGCCGTGGCCCGGTGCACGGTCCGGATGAAGCCCGAGACGACCAACCTCATCGCCAGCAACGCCATCAGCAAGGGCGACGTGCTGGCTGTGGCCCGGGTAGCGGGGATCCAGGCAGCCAAGCAGGCGGCCAACATGATCCCCCTCTGCCACCCACTCCTGGTGGGCTCGGTGTTCCTCAGCTTCACTATCGGTGACGATGAAGTAGGGGTCGAGGCCCAGGTCGAGACGGTCGACCGGACCGGGGTGGAGATGGAGGCCCTGACCGCCTGTGCGGTGGCCGCCCTCACCGTCTACGACATGTGCAAGTCCGTCGATCGGTCGATGGTGATCACCGACCTGACGCTCTGGGAGAAGACCGGCGGGCGTTCGGGCACCTATCGCCGGGAACCCACGGCCTAGATCCGCTCCCCCGAAATCGGCTCTCAGGTCTTGCCCACCCCCGCCGCCGAGGACTAGAAAGTCGCCCTGGCAGGGGGCACTCCCGGGACCATCCGCGATCTGCGATTGGTCATGTAATACGGTCCACCTAGATAAAGGAAGGTCGAGGAGCGTGACGTTGGTCCTAGTAATCCTCGCCGTTATCTGGGCGGCAGTACTCATTCCCCCGATGCTTCGTGGCCGGGCCGAGCGGCGCCCCGCCGACTCCATCACCAACTTCCACCAGCAGCTCGCCGTCCTGCGGCGGGCGGGGCCCCGCAGCAACCGGTCCTCCAACTGGCCCCCTCCCTCGGCCGGACTCCCTCAGCGCCACGTGTCCCTCGTCGACCCCCCGGTCGCTCGTCCCGTCGCGCACCCTGCCTTCACCACCGCTCGCTCCGCCGTGGCCCGCCGCAACGCCCGGCGTCGCCGCCGGGACATCCTGATGGCCCTTCTCGTCGCCGCCGTCACCACGTTCGTGCTCGGCGCCATCCCTGCCCTGCGCATGCTCTGGCTGGTCCACGCCGCCGCCGACGTGCTGCTCTTCTCCTACGTCGCCCTTCTCGTCCGCCAGCGCAACCTGGCCGCCGAGCGCGACCTCAAGGTCCGGCATCTCCCCACCGCCCGCCGGTACGAGACGACCCTGGAGACCGAAGGGCGCTGGCTGGAAACTGAGCCCGGCTGGCTCGCCCCCGAGCCGGTCCTGCTCCGACGCTCCGCCAACTAGGCGACTGACCGTCGACAGGTCCCCCTGTGAGTCGCGGCGACGACCTCGCCGCACTGGCTGACTCGCTGCAGCGCGAGCTCGACGCCGCCCACGCCGCCCGAGAAACCGCGCTCGCCGCCTGCCGCCGAACCATCCGTTTCTGCGGTAGCTCGATCCGTGCCGTCCACCGCCTCGATCCGACCCGGGCGGCTCAGCTGGCGGACGAGGCTGCGGCCGCCCTGAGGGAAGCGCAGGATGCCCTGCGACCCTTTCCCGCCCTCGCCGCCACTGGGCCCCTGCACGACGCCGAGAAGGAGTACGCCGAGGCCCGCCTCACCGCCGCCCTCGTTTCCGGATCTCCCCTGCCCCGCTTCGACGCCCTCGAGGTGGGCATCGCCCCCTGGCTGGGAGGGCTCTCAGAGGCGGCCACCGAATTGCGCCGGCACATCCTCGACCGCCTGAGGGAGGGCGATCTGGACAGGGCAGACGCCCTGGTCGCCGCCATGGACGAGGTGTACGGCCTGCTCGTCTCGATGGACTACCCCGACGCCCTCACCGGAGGCCTTCGCCGCCATGTCGACGCCCTCCGGGCCGTGCTCGAACGCACCCGCGGAGACCTCACCACCACCGTCCTGCAAGCCCGCCTTCAAGCGGCCATCGAAGGCCGCCTCGGCCAGGACGGCACAGGGGTGGGGTAACCTCGGGCCTACGCCGGGGGTGTAGCTCAGTTGGTAGAGCGCCACGTTCGCAACGTGGAAGTCGGCGGTTCGAGTCCGCTCACCTCCACCAGCCAGCAAGCTCAGAGGGTCGGCTTCGTCACCATGAAGAAGACGATGATCACGACGAGCGCCGTCACCATCCCTCCCCCGATGCCGCCCCGTACTGCGACGGCGCGGTAGGCATCGGTGCGAACGCTGCCGGCGTCGGCCAGCGCGACCTGGCGGCGAAGGGTGGGCGTGAAGACGAGCAGCCCGCCGAGTACCACCGCCCCGTAGAGCACGAGCGACGCCCAGATCCAGAACGTGCTGAACGGGATGTCAGCCTCGAAGACCATCCCGAGGCCGGTGAGGAGCAGCAGGACGTAGGCCGGGTTGGCAAACCGGTCGTCGAGCGCCTTCACTCCCCTGAGGAAGCCCGCAGCGCGCTCGGGATCGTTGGGTACCCGTGACAGCCAGTACCCGTACGAGAGGTTGAACCCGACGGCCACGATGGCGAAGAGGACGTGCAGGAACTTCAGGAACTCGTACAGCGTCATGACCGCCGCTCCTATGGTCGCTCGCACGACGATAAGAGAAGTTCACACGTACCCGCACGCCGCTCGTCCGCGGCAACGAACGCCTCGAGCTGCGGCGCGTCAACGTCTACGGGATCAAGGGTCCCGGCGGCGGCGGGTGGTCCACCGGAGAACAGCCGCCAACGGCGACCGCAGCAGGACTGTGGCGGCATCGAGGCGAATCACGCACCGAGTGTCCCACGACCCACCTCCTGTCGATTCGGCGAACACGGACGAAGTGGAGGTCGCCCGCCGCCTGGTGGTCCAGCGCAACCTGTTGCCGGTCGCCTTCGGGCATCTCACCGCCGACGCACTCGTGATCCTGCCCTTTGACGCTCTGGATCCCACCAAGGCGCTGCTCGGGCGTTTTTTCTCGGCCGAGGCCTGGACGGACGCCGACGCCCGAGCCCTCGCCGAGGCGGTCGGCCCGGGCGAGGGTTGGTGGTCACGGCCCCTCGACGACGAGGTCACCTTGGAGTACGGCTGGCGCGACGGCCGCTTCACCATCCTCCTCTCGTCGGCCACCCTTCCCCTGGCCGCCGCGATCGACGAGCCGACGCCGGTCACCCCCGACGGCCTGGTCGTTCTCGAGGCGACAGCGGATCCACGGACCATCAGATTCCGAATCGGCCCGATTCACGACGATGAGAGCTCGTGGTTCGAGTCGCCAGCGAGCGCCCACGGGTACTGGCGGGGGGCTCGCCTGTTCGACGAATTCCCCGAGGTCGCCAACGTCGTGATCGGGCCCGACTTCATGGAGGTGAGCCTCCGTCGCGCCTCCGACTGGGAGCGCCTGCTCGGCCACGTGCAAGCGGCAGTGGCCGGCGTTTTCGAAGGGGCCGAGCCTGCCCTCGAAACCCGCCGGACGCAGGACCCCCGGACGTCCGGCGACCGACGCCGTAGTGCCGCCAGCAGCAGCCGGGCGACGCGCCTCGCACACGTGTGGGCCGAGCTGCGCCCGCTGCGACCAGCCGATGCCGGTGATCTCGAGACCCTGATCACGGCCTCTCACGCTGAAGACCCGTTCCGCCGCCAGGTAGCCGCCAGCCTGCTGTTGGAAGCCGATCCCGCCGTTGCCGCCAAGCACTGGGAGCGCCTGCTAGCCGACCCTTCGCGCGCCGTGCGCCGGGCGACGGCCGATGCGATGGCGAACGCCGGCCGGGACGAGCTGCGCCCCCTGCTTGAGCGGGCGCTCGGCGACAGCGACCGCTGGGTCCGCCAGACGGCGGTGCACGGCCTGGTGGAGCTCGGCCCTGAGCCGAGCCGCGACGCCATCGCGGCCCTGGCTGGCGACCCCGACTTCCGTGTGCGCCTGGAGGTCGCGGCATTCCTCCAGGCGTCAGGCCCCGCCACATAGTCGGCCGTCCGTACACCCTCGCTGCCTGGAGATGGCGCAAGGAGTGCGGTCAGGCGCTCGGGCGGTACGGACACCACTGGGTCGCCGTATCCAGCAGATCCCATCCAGCCAACGATGCCCCCGCCTCGAACGCGCTCTGCAGGAAGTCCAATAGCGCGGATCTTGGGTCGCCCGCGGCTCTCACATCGTCGTACCGCAGGATCGCAAGCGACCCGTTCGCCTGCGGGCTCCACTCGGCAGCAGCCGGGCGAAGTGGCTGCTCGGTGAACCCGGACGGCTCGGGTGATGTGTAGGAGTAGAACGCCGGATACGGGTTGGCCCGATCCCCGGCCCAGAAGCCGAAGCTGATGATCTCATGCGAGTACGCCTCGGCGTTGACGGGATCGGTCGGACGTGCGGGAGCGCGCCGACCCGAGAAGCGACTCGTCGCGAGGTCAAAGCTGTGCCAGAACAGATGCACGGGGCTGGCCTTGCCGCAGTACCAGCCTGCGAACTCCTCCAGCACGTCCGCGCTCCACTGGAGGACGCGCAGGAATCGTGATACCGCGTCCGCGTCGTAGCTCGCGTGCTGGTGGTCTCCCGAGAACGGTGTCGTGGTGGCGACGCCAAACGGCTCGGCGCGGATATCGGCGAGGACACCGACGTCGCTGAGGGTGTTGGCGAGGCATCGGTGGAACTCAGCGACGGACAGCCCATCGTGGAGCTCGAAACCGGCCTCGCTCTCCGAGGTGCGGGCCTCGAGCCGGTGGTCGACGAGGTTGATCTCGAGCTCGAGGTTTTGTGCTGCCACCGTCATGCGATGGGTCGTCAATCCGCGGGATGAGGGGTACAGAGTCACGTTCCACCAGTGATTGCGCATCGGCATGAGCGCGAGGCGTGTCTTGCCGACGATCTGGGCCCACAGGTGGAGCGTGTCCTTGGTCGGCTCCCACTGCTCGAGAGGCAGCGGCGGTAACGGTGTCGCCTCGGCGGCAGGTGTGCTCATGAATGGGCGAAGGACGGGGCGTCGTCAACGGTGAAGGCGAGTTCGTCGACATAGCACCACCACCAGTCCTCCCCAGGCTCGTAGGACTGGATGAGGGGGTGCTGGTCGGCGCGGAAATGCGCGGTGGCGTGGCGGTTCGGCGAGTTGTCGCAGCAGCCGACGTGACCGCACGACATGCACACGCGGAGGTGGACCCATGTGCTTCCGACGCGCAAGCAGTCCTCGCACCCGTCGCCGCTGGGGGTGACGTCGGAGATCTCGTCGAGGTGACCGCACGTGGCGCTCACTGCTGGTAGCCCTCGACGACACCCTCGGGCCGTACCCGTGCTTCATCGGGGTCCTGCCCCGCCGAGCGGCGCGCTCGGCGCTGCCGGAGCAGATCCCAGCACTGATCCAGGGACACCTCGATCGCTCGCAGGCGTGACAAGTCACCTTCGGCGAGACCTGTGCCAGAGTGCGCCCGTTCCAGGCGGTGCTCCTCCTCGGCCAACTCACTGATCCTGCGCACGATCTGCTGGTCATCCATTGGGGCTCCCTCTTCGACGTGGTCTCATCCTCGCAAAGCTGACGGGCGCACGCTCGTCGGGCCCGCCAGTGACTCTTGGCTAGGTCGTGCCACGGATGCCGCGACGGAACAGGAGAGACAGGCCGACCACCCGCTAGGGATGCCCAGGGCATGGGAGCTCGTTGATCCGCGCCCGGCGGTCGCGGGCCCCACCCCTGGGCCCGCCACGCTCAGGTCCGTGTAAGTGTGGAGGTCCCGTCGAGTCGGGCCAGCTTCTGCGGATTACGGATGGCGTAGATGCGGGCGATGCGACCGTTCTCGACGGCGAGGCTCACCGCGGTGTCGAGCTCACCGCCGACGTCAATCCGGAAGCCAGGCGACCCGTTGAGCCAGACGGCTTTCGTTTCGAAGTCCAGTGAGCGGGCGGCGCCGATCAGGAAGGCGGCCACCCGTTCCGCACCCTCGATCGGACGGCGAGCGGCGGCGACCAGGCCGCC
>JALZEC010000426.1 GCA_030862235.1 Actinomycetota bacterium
TGGCGTCTGCCTCCCGCAGGGTTCGGACCAGGCCCTCCCACTGCTCCCGGGCCCGATCGAGGTCGACCGCGACCTCCTGGTGCATCCACGGGTTGATCTCGTAGAGCACGCCGAAGTGCTCGGGCGGACACATCAGGAAGCGCCGCCCCCACGCAAGCGTCACAACCGTCAGGCCAGGCGCTCGGCCAGGGTATGGAGGAAGAGGCCGACGTCAGTCACGATGCCGAGGGCCTGGTGGCTCCCCCGGTCGGCCAGCTTGGTGACCACCGCCTGGTTGATGTCCACGCAGTAGGTCTCGACGCCGGCAGGCAGCAGGTTGCCGGTGGCGATGGCGTGGAGGGTCGAGGCGAGCATCAGGGCGACTGAGACGCCGGGGAGGAGGGCGCGCATGGCGTCCGCCGCTTGGACGACGTCGGTGTAGACGTCGGGCAGGGGGCCGTCGTCCCGAACCGAGCCGCCGAGCACGAAGGGAACCCCCCTCGTCACACACTCGTACATCACACCGCCCTTGAGATACCCGTCGGCCACAGCCGCGGCAATCGAGCCGCGGCGGCGGACCTCGTTGATGACCCGGAGATGGTTGCTGTGCCCGCCTTCGGTCGGGGCCTGCTCGTTCAGGCTCACCCCGAGTGACGTGCCGAGCACGTTGGACTCGATGTCATGGGCGGCGAAACCATTGCCGGCGAACAACACGTCGACCCAGCCGGCGCGGACGAGCTGAGCCAGGTACGGCCCGGCACCGGTGTGGACAACGGCGGGGCCGCACACGGCGAGCACCCTCCCGCCCGCCGCCTTGGCCGCCCGGATGCGGTCGGCGACCTCGGCCACCAAGCGGTCCTTGGGCTTCTCCGACGAGACGTCGGAGGTCATGAACTCGAACGGGGTGGCGCCGCGGGGGCGCTCGAGGGCCTGCACCCGGACCCCCTCCCGCCCGACGACGATGCGGTCACCGACCTTGACCCGGTGCATCGGCTGGGTACGCACCCGCTCGCCGTCGAGCACGACGAGGGCGCAGTCCATCTCCGGGTTCTCCACGTCGAGCCATCGGCCGTTCAGCCGGACCTGGGTCGGCAGGTTGGTCGTCGAGTAGAAGCCCTCGGGCAGCACCCCGTCCTGCGTGGCCGGCGCCGTGTCGGCGTCCGACTGGTCCACTCGGTTGGCACCGTGGACCTGGAGCTCGGTCAGCAGGCGATCGAGGGTCTCCTCGTCGTCGGCCCGTACTTCAAGCCGGGCCCGGCTGGGGTCCGTGCTGGTCCGGCCGATCTCGACATCGACGATCCGGTAGTCGGCCCCGGCGTCGAGGATCACGTCGAGGACCTTGGCCAGGATCAACGAGTCGATGATGTGCCCGCCCACCTCCACCAGCTCGGTGGTCATGGCGGTTCCTCAGCTCCGCGGCGGGGCGGGTGTGGGCTCGGCCTCGCGCTCGGGCTGGCCCGTGTCCCCCGCCTCCACTGCGCCCTCCGTGTCCACCGGGGGCTGGGGCACGACGGCGGGCTCCTCTTCAACTACGGTCCGAGGCTCGACGGCGGGGGCAGGTGCGACCGGGGGCGGAGGCGCGACCCCGGCTCCTGCCTTGACGGGGGGCGGGGCGGACGGTGGGACGTGGGCCGGACCGTTGGCCAGGGCACCGAACCCCTGCTGCGGCAGCCCGGCCCCGTGCCCCTCCTCGTCGGCGATCACCTCGGAGACCGGTACCTCGTCCTCCCCGATGGTGGGCTCCTCCTTGGGGCGGCCCGTCCGGTTGTCCCACAGGTCACGGACGATGACCTGGAGCACGCCGGCCACCGGGATGGCGAGCAGGGCGCCGAGAATGCCCAGCAGCTCCACCCCGATCAGCACGCTGACCAGCACGACCAGCTGGTTGATGTGGACGGTCTTGGACATGATCGCCACCTGCAGGACGTGGTTCTCGAACTGCTGGTAGACGATGTAGACGATCAGCATCCCGATCCCGGCCGTGGTCGAGTGCAGGAAGGCCACGAAGATGGTGGGGATGGCGCCCAGCGTGGCCCCGACCAGGGGGATCAGGTCGGTGAAGGCCACGAACAGGGCGAGCACGCCCCGGAACGGCACGCCGAAGACCCACAGGGCGATGAACGTCACCGTGCCGGCCACGACGCTGATGAGAAGGTTGCCCATCACGTAGCCGGTGATGGCCCGGCCGCAGTCGAGGGCGACGGCCCTCACCCGCGCTCGTTTTGGCGGTGACAGGATCCCCAGGCCGCTGGTGAGAAGCTCGGGGCCGTACAGGATCATCAGGACGGCGAGAACGAGGACGGTCAGGAAGCTGACCAGGCCGGCGAAGATCCGTTGAACGACGCGGACCGCAGTGTCGGTGTTGTTGCGCAATGCCTCGTTGACCCGGTCGCGGTTCTCCTCGATGCGGCGGTCGAGGTCGTAGCGCTTGACCAGCGAGCCGACCGGACCCTTCCCTTCCCGAGCCTCGGCCACGTACTCGGGGAAGTCGTCGATGAACTGCCGGGTCTCGTCCACCAGCGGTCGGATGAAGGCGTACAGCATCCCCACCACGAGGGCGATCAGGCCGAGGAACACGATCGTCGTCGACAAGCCCTTGCTCAGCCGGAGACGCCGCCGCACGAAATCGACCGGGGGACTGAGGACGACGGCGAAGAAGGCGGCGATGACCAGCAGCGTGAGGATGTGCGAGAGCAGGAAGATCAGGTAGATGCCGCCCAGGCAGGCGAGGACCAGCCCGATCGTGACCAGGATGGTCTTGACCGGAACCGGACGCTGCTCCATCAGCGGGAGCCTACCGATGCCCGGTTTTTTTCACGCGCGTCCCGACCTGCATTGAGCCGGGGTCCGGCCTCGCGCACGACCTGATCCACCCACGCCCGCGTGTCCGGGGACGGCTCCCGGTTGGAGTAGGCGGCGGCGGTGAGGAGCTGGCCCACTTGGATGAGCCGCTCATCCGCCGTCTCGCGGGCAAGGGCGGAGCAGTACTCGGCCGGCGTCTCGGACGGTTCCCGCGGGCGCCCGCCCGCCCGACCTGCTCGCACCAGCCGCTCGTAGCACTTCGTGACCCAGGGGCGCGCCCGTCGCTGTTGCCAGCGTCGGAGCCAGCGACGGGTGAGCCACCGGACGAGCACCGCCAGGCCGATGGCCAGAACCCACCAGAAGGCGGCCGCCAGCTGCCGCAACCGGTCGAGGACCGATTCCCGGCGCGGCACGTCGGCGGCCCGCCCGGACGGATCGAAGGCCACCCAGCCGAATCCGGGGAACCACGCTTCCACCCAGGCATGGGCGTGGCGCGCCCGGACCACGAACTCGCCTCCCAGGGCGTAGCGGTCTCCCGGCAGGAACCCGACGGCCAGGCGTGCCGGCATCCCGATCGAGCGCAGCATCACCACCATGGCTGACGCCGCCTGCTCGGCCGACCCCGTCTTGTCGACGAGAACGAACCGCTCGATCGGGTCGGCCTCGGCGGGGAGCCGCTCCGTGCCGCGACCGACGGTGGTGTTGGAGAACAGCCAGTCCTCCACCGCCTTCGCCCTGTCGTACGGAGTCCCCGCCGTGCCCGTGAGCTGAGCGGCGAGGCGCTGGACGGCGGGGGGCACCGACGGCAGCTGCAGGTAGAGGTCCGCCACCTCGACCGGCACGCCGGCGGCGGTCGAGCTGGGTCCGGCCCAGGCTTGGCGGAGCTGGTCGGGACTCGGCGTTGAGCGGCTGCTGGTGACGACGTAGGTCGCGCCCTTGCCCAGGGCGGGGACGGCCCGCAGGGTCCCGTCCCTCGCGACCCGGACGCTGCGGCGGGGCGGCATCTGGGCCAGGACCGGGCGTGCCGCGCCGACCAGGAGCCCGGCATTACCTGCCTCGACCCGCACCCGCTGGACGAACAGCTCGCCGAACTCTTCGCCGTCGCCGGGACCGGACGGCACGTCGGCCACAGGGCCGGACCCGAAGCCGCCCCTGGCCGGGAGATCGACGGCGCGAGAGCGTGACCAGGCCCGTCCGTTCCAGTGATCGAAGGTCTGCGCCCTCCATGTGGCGGCCGCGGGGGCAGAGATGCGGAGGAGGACCCTGTCTCCCTTGCCCGACCCCGGCCCTCCGGCATCCAGCTGGCCGCTGGGGTTCAGATACGGCGACGTCTCGTCGCCCTCCCTCGCCTCCTCTCCGGTTTCCAGCCCGCTGCCTCCCCGGTTCTCCGGGGGCGGGAGGAGGGCGCTCACGAGCAGACCCGTGAGCCCGGCCACGGCGAGGAGGAGGATCGCTTCGGCCCCCACCCGGCGCCGGGGCGTCGGCCCTCCGGCCTCGGTGGGCGTGACTGGCGTGGCCGTCATGCGGTTGAGAGCCACCAGGGCGACGGCGGCACTCGCGGCGACACCGGCCACCCCCCACAGGGCCTGCGTGAGGGAGGAGCCGGCGCCGATGAGGGAGCCGGCGCTGAGCAGCAGGCAGTAGCGGATGATGGTGGGCGCCGGCCAGAGGAGCGAGAGGGGAAGGACGGCCAGAACCGCCAGGCGGGCGACGAAGGCGATCCGCGCGGGGGAGGCCGGGCCTCCGGCGACGTACAGGAGCAGGGCGACGACGCCGGTGATGACGATCACGAGCTGCATCTCGCGGGCGCTGGCCGGCACCCGCCGGTGGGGGCGCCTGGCCGCGAGGGCCAGGCCGGGGACCAGGCCGAGAGCGATGACCACCGGCGGGAGGAGGACGCCACCCGCACCGGCGCCGCCGAGGACGGCGGCGGCGCACACCGCGGC
>JALZEC010000435.1 GCA_030862235.1 Actinomycetota bacterium
GCGCTGATCGACAGCAGGTTCATGATCACCGCCTTCAATGGCACCAGCAGTGAGCGGAACACCACGAGGAGCAGCAGGAACGACAGGGCCAGGACGGCCACGAAGAAGTACGGCAGCCGGGCCTCGAGGAAGTTGGAGAAGTCGTTGTTGACCGCAACCGTGCCCGTGACGGCCACGTCGACGCCGGCCTCCGCCTCGGCCCTCGGCAGCACCTGGCCCCGGAGTCGCTTGAGCAGGGCGGTGGTGGCCTCGTCCTGCGGACCGCTGGAGGGCACAAGGTTCCACACCGCGGCCGTGGGCCGGGCCGGGTCGTTGGGCCGGGGCGGGGAGATGAAGGCCACACCGGGGTCACTGCGAACCTCCCGGGTGACCGCATCCAGCCGCGTCAAGTTGCTGCCCGGGGGAACCTCGGCGGCGAGCAGCAGCGGGCCGTTGAACCCGGGACCGAAGCCCGCGACCAGCAGGTTGTAGGCCCGCTTGGTGGTCGTGTCGTCGGCGTAGTTGCTCTCGTCCGAGAAACCGAGGCGCAGGCTCAGCACGGGGATGGCCAGCACGAGCAGGGCCAGCGCCCCGACGATGGCCGCCGTCCACGGGCGGCGCTGGATGAGGTGGCTCCAGCGGTAGGCGGTCGTCTCCCGGATCGGCTTCTGCGGTGGCCGGGGGACCTCCCGCTTGAGGGGACGGACGAAGAACCCGGCGATGAGGACGACCACCGCCAGCGGGAACCCGACCATGAGCGGGGACAGCTTCAACCCCACGCCCACGAGGGCAATCGCGGCGAGGGCGGCGGAAAGGAGCCCCCGCCAGCGGGTGAGCTCGACCCGCTTCCCGGCGAAGCCGAGCAGGGCGGGGAGCAGGGTCAGGGATGCGGCGACGGTCACGGCGACGACGGCGGCGGCGCCGACGGCGAGGCCCTGGATGAACCCGACGTCCATGAGGAGCATGCCGAGCAGGGAGATGACCACGGTCGTCCCCGCGAACAGCACCGAGCGCCCAGCGGTGTCGATGGCAACCTGAACCGACTGCCGCACCGTTTGCCCGCCCCGCAGCTGCTCCCGGTAGCGGGTGGCGATCAGCAGGGCGTAGTCGATGCCCACGCCGAGGCCGATCATGATGCCCAGGAACGTCGCGAAGTCGGGGATCGCCATCACCGTGCTCAGCAGGGTGATGATGCTCGTCCCGATGCCGATGCCGAACAGGGCGACGCCGACGGGCAGTCCCATGGCCAGCACCGAGCCGAAGGCCACGATGAGGATGACGACGGCGAACGCGACGCCCAGGAGCTCCGACGACGGCTCCTCGAACTCGGCGAAGATGAACCCGCCGAGCTCGATCTGGAGGCCCGGAATCCGGGGCGCCTGCTCGAGGATCTGCTCACGGATCTCGAAGGCGTCCCTGAAGTCGATGTCCTGGGGCAGCTCGACGTTGGCGAAGGCGATCTTCCCCGCCTCCGGGCCTCGGGACGCGATCTGCTGGGCGCCGTCCTCGGCGTAGGGGCTCTGCACCCGGACGACCCCTTCGATGGTCTCGACCTTGTCGAACAGGGCTTGCATCGCCTGGCGCACCGCTGGCGTCTCGACCCCCTGCTCGGCCCGGAACACGATCGTGCCGACCTGCCCGGTGCCCTGCCCGCCGAAGTTCTCGTCGAGGATGTCGAACCCCCGCTTCGACTCGACGTCGGGCAGGTTGAACTCGTCACGGAAGCCGCTGCCCACCGCCCCCGAGATGACCCCTCCGAGAACCAGGAGGGCGATCCACAGGGCAAGCACGAGCTTGCGCCGGTCATGACACCAGGAACCGATCTTCGAGAACACCCCATCCTCCTCCGCGCCCGGGACCGCCTCCGGTTTACCGCTCCTGGCGTCCTTATGCGCTCTGTTTCCCGTACGACGTACCGGAATCCGGGAACTCATCGCGCCGGCCGGCAAACTTCCGCTCCCGGGTTAGCCTCACGGCGGTGTCGAGGGCCGGTCCGTGCTCCTGAACCATCGCCGGGCCCTGCGCCTGTGTCTGGTCCTCCTGTGTGCCACGGTGGTCGTGTTCGTCCTGGTTGCCACCCGGTCGCCGAACGGGCCCGTGCAGGACGTCGACGACGCGTTCCTCCGGTTGATGGAGAGCGTCCGGTTCACACCGCTCGTCTGGTTGTCGAGGGCGATGGCCTTCATCGGCGGGGTGTGGGTGAACTGGCCGCTGCGAGTGATCGCCCTCGGCGTCCTGGCCATGAAACGGCGGTGGCTCCAGCTCGCCGCCTTCGCCCTGGCCATCGTGTCCTCGGAGTTCCTGATCGGGACGCTGAAGGACCTCTACGAACGCCCGCGCCCGCCGGGAAGCCTGATCGGGACGAGCGGCTTCGCCTTCCCGTCCGGCCACGCCGTGGCCGGCGCGGTCACGGCCGTGGGTCTCGTCGTGTGCTTGCTGCCGCCCGGGCCCCGGCGCTGGGCCTGGGAGGTCCGGGCCGCGACCTTCGCCGCCCTGATGGCCTTGAGCCGCACGTACCTGGCCGCCCACTGGCTCACCGACGTCCTGGGCGGCGCCCTCCTGGGCGTGACTCTGGCCGTCGGGTGGCCGGCGTTGCTCGTCGAACTCCGCGACCGGCGCACCCGGGCCCCGGCCAACCGCTCCGGACACCGTCCCAGGACGGCTAGGAGGCTGGTCAGAGACGCTGGCGGCCGTCGGAGAGCCGGCGCACGTCCTCGGCCAGCTTCTCCCGGGTGACGAAGGTCAGGGCCAGCGACGCCTCGTTCACCAGTACCCGGCCCTCGGCCTGGAAGCGGAACTGGTAGCTCACGCACCCGCCCGGGAACGTGTAGAACCGGGTGCCGGCGAACCCGGGTGTCACCACCTCGACCTGCTCGAAGCGGCGAGTCCCCAGCTCGTCGGTGGGGATCTCGGTGGCTCGGGACGTATCGCAGCGCTCGGCGAGGGTGACGCGGACGGCGCTGACCCCCGCTCGGTCGCTGTTGAGGGTGAAGCGGGTGCGGCCGGTACGGACGTCGGTCCGCCCGTGGCTCCATCCTGCCGGCAGCAGCTGCACGCAGGGCACCATCGACGCCGTCGGGACGGACTGGGCGGCGAGGACGAGGGCGTTGGTGCTCCGGCAGGTCAGGTTCCGGCCAGCCTCGCCGCACGAGGCGACGAGCGGCCAGACCAGAAGTACGGCCAGCGGGACGAGGCGGGCCGGGGTCACAGCAGTTGGATGTTGCGCAGGCTGCTGACCAGCGCCGCCACGGTCAGGAGGCTGGCCACCAGGACGGCGACGGTGAGGCCGATCCGGCGCACACTCCAGCGCTGGATCTTGATCGGCGGGCGGGAGGGGGCCAGGTTCCGGAAGATGGCCAGGAGGTCCCGGGTGTCCCCTTTGAGCATGGTGCGGAGCTGGCTGGGCGAGGTCTTGCCCCGGGTAGCGGCGAAGGCCTCGGCGATCTCGTCGGGGGTGAAGAATCGCAGGGCCCGCTGGTAGACAAGCTCCGGGTCGGCGCGCAGGGCCAGCGTGAGCATCATGTTGGCCAGGTCGACGGCCTGCCGCCAGGGCGACGGCCGGACCTCGGCGAAGGCGACGTCGATCAGCCGGACCCGGCCGTCGCGGACGAGCACGTTGGAGGGCTTGATGTCCCGGTGGGCCAGCCCGGAGTCCCAGAGGAGGCGG
>JALZEC010000035.1 GCA_030862235.1 Actinomycetota bacterium
GCGTCCCAAAAGGCCCTCAGCAGGGGCATTCCGTCCCTTGCCCAAACAGCGGCTGCGACGACGCCGCCCGAGAGCGTGACTCGCGCCATCTCCCGAACCCCCGCTTCGGGATCATCCAGGAGGTTGACGACGAGCTGGGCGAGCACAACGTCGAACTCTCCATCGGGGAAGGGCAACGCTTGCGCTCGGGCCACGACGACGCCGGCACCCGGTGCCCGTGTTCGGCATGCCTTGGCGTAGGGCTCAGATGGATCGACGGTAGACACGCTCCCCGGGCCGAGCCGCTCGACCAGCGCGGTGGTCAGCGATCCCGGACCGCAGCCCACATCCAGAACCCGCTGGCCGCCGGCGATTCCCACCATGGACATCAATTGACGGGCCAGTTGATTGCTGTAGCGACCGATGTACCGGTCGTAGGCGTCGGCCAAGGTCGGGAACACTTGCTTCCTCTCGAAGGCCCTTAGTCCATAGCCGTGTCGTCGCTCACGACGGGCGTCGACATCTTCGTCGTCCTCTCAGTGCGGTTGCAAAAGGTGTCTCGACCGGAGGACCGTCAGCGCTCGGCATCCAAGTCGCGGAGGATGAGCCACCACGAAGCGAGCCCGTGTGAACACCAGCCGTCGGGTTCAACAAGACAATCGTCGGGACATCGGCAAACACCATCATCGAGCCACTCGGCCAACTCGTCCTCGTCCGGCGGCGCCCATCCGCTGTTGACCTCGAACCACTCGTGCGCGTTCTTGATGGCCTTCGCGGCGTCGATCCCCACGCGCTCAGGATCCCACCCGTGACGTTGTCTCACCGCGTTCGCTGCACGACCGTTCCTTTGGCGCCGGGAGACTCGTTGAGGGAGCGGCCTGGATCCTGAGGCATCATGGAGGGCGTGCGCCGAAAGCGTCGGGGAGCGCTCGCCGGGTGGGTTTTCCGTAAGCGGCTCGAGCTGAACCACTAGGAGCTGCACTGTCTGCCGCTGGGAGCATCAGCGTGTCGAACACCGACGGAGATGACGGTGATGATGGCCGAGGTCTTTTCGACCCCGAGAGCGTGACGTGCCGGGTTCACGCCGACGCTTCGATGCTCGTCGGCGGCATTCGCGCCCTCTTGCTGCAGAGCCTGCACCCTCTCGTCATGGCCGGCGTGGCCGATCACTCCGACTACCGCAACCGTCCCTGGGACCGGTTCGAACGGACAGTGAACTTCATCTCCACGGTGACTTACGGCACAACCGCCGAGGCGCTGGCGGCGATCGATTCGGTCCGTCGAGTCCATGAACGAGTCGTGGGAAGGGCTCCCGACGGACGTTGGTACACGGCCGCCGACCCGGAGCTTCTGACCTGGGTCTACGCCTGCAGCATCGACAGCTTTCTCCGTGCCTACCTGCGCTACGGCGGATATCTGGGGCGCTCGGAGCAGGACCAATACGTGCGCGAGGCGTCGCGCGTCGGTGAGCTCCTCGGCGTGACCGACCCGCCACGAGACCGTGACGAACTGACCACCTTGGTCTCGGACGGCGCCAGCCTGGCGGTCGGTGCGCAAGCACGGCAAGCGGTTCGGTTTCTGCTCTTCCCGCCCCTCCGCGCCCCCGCCCGGCTTCCCTACGGCGTAGCCGCCGCCGCCGCCGTCGAGCTCCTGCCGCAGTGGGCGCGCCGCAAGCTGAGATTGCCGGTGCCGCCGCTGACCGGTCCCCTGCTCGTGCGTCCGGCCGCTCTCGCGCTCGTCACGACGCTGCGTGTGATGGACCCCGACCCCGGGATACTGGCCTCCGCCTGGGGACGCTGACAGAGCCACTCGATTGGGCGGTTCGACGCTCATGGTTCCTCAGGCACAAGCCGGTAGGGTGTTCCTCGAGTCCGGGAGCGGACCCGGTTCTGAGGAGGCGGCATGACGGCGGAACCCGGCGACCTGGCGGCGGCACGAGGCACGCAACCGGTGGAGGAACCTCTCGAGGTTCCCTACGAGAATGAAGCTCTGATCGGCGGTCCACCGTCAGCGCTCGAAAGCTTTGAAGGGGTGGCCGGCGGCCCGGTACTCGAGCACGTTCAGCGCTTCGCTGATGCCCTGTGTAGCACGGCTGGGGCTTGCACGATTTCGACGTACGAGGGTCACCATCCGGATCGCTCTCGTGCTTTGGACATCCTGGTGTCCTCCGCGTATGGAGCCATGCCCGACGACTTTCGTCTCGGTGATGACGTCGCCAATTTCACCCTGAATGAGGGGACGTCATTTGGCGTCTGGTACGTCATCTGGAGACAGGAGATCAACTCCCTCGACGGTCGGGGATGGCGAGCGATGGCGGACCGGGGCAGCATCACGCAGAACCACTTCGACCACTGCCACGTGAGCTTCGAGGAAGGCCCCAGCCTGCCCGTACTGAGGGAGGGCGACCAAGGGGCCGCCGTCGCTCGCCTGCAGCAGCTCCTGCACCAACACGGCTTCAACATCGACGTGGACGGGATCTTCGGATCGCAGACGACAGGAGCGGTTCTCGAGTTCCAGGCGTCTCGAGGGCTCGACCAAGACGGTGTCGTCGGGCCGATGACCTGGGCCGCACTCAGCGCGTGATCCCCTAACCACCTGATCAACTCCGGGTCCACCAGGCGAGGAGATACCCGGCGTCATTCAGCGCGAGGTGCAGCAAGGCGGGAGCGAGAAGGTGACCTCCCCGTCGGCGAAGCGCGCAGAACACGAGGCCGCCCACGAACGTGACCAGGACCGATCCGGCCACCAGCCCGACACGGCCGATACCGACGATGCCATTGGCGCGAGCCGTGGCGAGGGTGGGCAGGATGTGCCAGAGCCCGAACAGCGCGCTGTTGACTACTACGGCGGCCCCGACCGAGAAGCGTCGAGACAGGACGGCGAGAAGCACGCCGCGAAACGCAAGCTCTTCGAAGGCGACCGTGCCGAGCGGGATCCGAACCGCTGTCTGGTACAGCCGCTCCCAACCGCTGGCCTCTGCCGGTATCCGGCCGTCGTCGAAGAGCCCTCGGGTCAGCGGCGTCACCGCTCCGATAAGCATGGCTCCGGCGGCCAGGAACGCAGCCGCCCCGCCGACGGTGAATGCCCGAGGCAGGTGCCGCCGATCGAACCCCACCTCGTGCCACGCGAGTCCCCAACGCCGGGACAGCTCCAACAGGACGGCCCCCAGCGCCACGTTCAGCGGCACGTAGGCAGCATCCGGAAGCGGCACCTCGACGACGTTCCGAACGGCCAGAAGGGCCACGACCGGCGCGATCGGAGGGGTCGCCGGGCAATTGACGCCGAACCGCAGGAACGACCACATCCCGGCCATGCTGCTCCAGCTTGCCCTGGTGAGCGGGCCAGTTCGGCCCGGTGCTCAGTCTCGACCTCAGACCAAACGCAGGTTGGGAAGGGCCCCGATGTCGAGTGGAGTGGGCCCATCGGACCGGTAACGCCACCACGCCGCCGCTGCCACCATGGCGGCGTTGTCCGTGCAGAGCTCCCGGCTGGGGACGAACGGGACGATGCCGTCCTCGAGGCATGCCTCCGTGATGCGGGCCCGCAGCAAGGAGTTGGCTGCCACCCCCCCGCCGATGCAGAGCGTCGTCGCGTTCGTCTCGGCTGCCGCCCGGCGGGCCTTGGTCACGAGGACATCCATCACCGCCTCCTGGAACGAGGCGGCCACGTCGGGCACGTGAACGTCAGGATTGGAGCGGACGTAGTTGACCACCGCCGTCTTCAGTCCGCTCAGGGAGAAGTCGTAACCCTCGTTCAGCATAGGACGGGGGAAGCGGATGGCGTGGGGGTCGCCATGCTGGGCGATCCGGTCGATGACGGGTCCTCCGGGGTAACCGAGCCCGAGGAAACGAGCGACCTTGTCGTAGGCCTCGCCGACGGCGTCGTCGACGGTGGTACCGAGGAGCCGGTACTTCCCGTGATCCTCCATGTGGACGAGCATCGTGTGGCCGCCCGACACGAGCAACACGATCGCCGGCAGCTCGAGGTCGGGTTTCTCGAGGAAGGAGGCGTAGAGGTGGGCCTCCATGTGGTTGACGCCGATGAACGGCACGCTCCACACCAGGGCAAGTGCCTTGGCCGCGCTGATGCCGACCAGGAGGGAACCGACCAGGCCGGGACCGACCGTCGCCGCCACCGCGTCCACCCCGTCCCCCTCCAGCCCGGCCTCCACCAGGACCTGGGCCACCACCGGAGTGAGGAGCTGGACATGGGCCCGGCTCGCGATCTCGGGCACCACCCCGCCGAAGCGGGCATGCAGGTCGACCTGGCTGGACACGACCGAGGAGATCACCGCAGAGCCGTTGGCCACCAGGGCGGCCGCCGTCTCGTCACACGAAGTCTCGACCCCGAGGATGACGAACGGGTCCGACCGCTCGGCGTCCTTCGCTGCCTGGCGCAGGAGTGCATCGCTCATGACTTCGGCCGCCCGTCGTCCACGAAGGTCTCACCCGGCACTCGCGCCTCCAGCTCCGCCAGACGGAGGCGGTAGTCGGTCGTGTCCACGTCCTCAGCCCACATCACCAGTGCATCCTCGTTGGTCTCCGCGTAGTAGTTCTTGCGCACCCCCGCCGGCCGGAAGCCGAACGCCCGGTACAGCTCCTGGGCCGCCTTGTTGCTCATGCGCACCTCCAGGGTGAGGGCCCTCGCCCCTCGACGGATCGCCTCTCGAGCAGCCACCAGCAGGAGGCGGGTGCCAATCTTGCGGCGGTGCCAGTTGGGGTCGACGGCGATCGTCGTGATGTGGCCCTCGTCGGCGCTCATCATCAGCCCGGCGTAGCCCACCACGAACCCATCCACCCGGGCGACGTAGTAGGCCCGGCTGGTGCGTAGCGCCATCTCGCTCATGAAGAGGCTCAACGACCACGGCCGAGGATGCGTCTCGGCCTCGATGCGCAGGACGGAACGGAGGTGCCGGCGCCGCATGGGCACGATGTGCACGGTGAGCTCCGGCGGGAACGATTCCGGCGCCGAGGCGGGGTTGCGGCCGACCGGCCGCCGGTCGTCGCGGGCGCGGACCACTCAGCTCGCCTGCTGGTCGATATCCGAACCGAGGCCGACGCCGGGTCCCCGTCCCCAGCCCCGCCCCGTCTCCCAGTTGATCTCGGCATCGGACTTGCGTAAGTAGAGCGGCTCCAGCTCGGACGGGGTCATGAACTCCTCGCGCAGCGCCCGGGGGTGGGCGAGCTCGACCACCGCCGCGGCCGACGGGTACGCGGTCGCCGGACCACCGAGCTCGCCCCACCGCACGTCGGACAGCTCGTCCCCGTAGCGGAGCGGTCCGTCGCCCACGAGCAGGACGTCCTCCCCCCGGGCCAGCAGCTCCGAGGCCAGGTCTCCCGGCTTGCCCAAGTGGTAGCCGGAGAGGCACTGCACCCCTCCGGGGACCTGCCGGTAGAAGGCGTAGTACAGCTCGCCCCGGCGAGCGTCGATGGCGGGAACGATCAGCCGGTTGCTGTGGCGGACGGGGAAGGCCAGCAGGTCGAGGCTCACCACGCCGATCACGGGCAGGCGCAGAGCCTGGGCCATCGTCTTGGCCGTGGCCACTCCCACTCGGAGACCGCTGAACAGGCCGGGGCCCACATCGACAGCGATGGCGCCCAGCTCGTCGAGCTCGACCCCTGCCTGGCGGCACGTGAACTCGATGGCGGGAACCAGCGTCTCCACATGGCGACGCCGGCGAGCGGCGTGGAAGGAGGCCAGCACCCCCTCGTGGCCCCCGATGGCGCAGCCGACCTGCACGGTCGAGCTCTCGATTCCAAGGATCAGCATCGCCCTCGCCTCACCCGCTTACTCCTCCACCAGCCACCGGGCGAGGGCTCGTCGCAGGGCTGAGATCCGGCCCGGCCACATGGGCCCCACCGCCCGGATGGTAAGGGTCCGGTCGTCGTCGGTCTCGCCCGCTTCCAAGCGGACCTCGAGGAAGTCGGCGGGTAGGGCGGGGGCGACCACATCGCCCCACTCAATGAGGGTGACGACGTCGCCGTCGAGCATCTCGGCGATGCCGAGGTCGACGAGTTCTTGGAGGTGGTCGAGCCGGTAGACGTCGAGGTGGACCATGGGGATCCGTCCCTCGTAGGACCGGACCAGCACGAAGGCGGGGCTGGTGACCGGCTCGTCCACACCCAGGCCTCGGGCGAAACCCTGGACGAAGGCGGTCTTGCCCGTCCCGAGATCGCCAGCCAGGACGACGAGGTCGCCTGGCCGGGCCAGGGCGGCCACCTCGGCGGCCAGCGCGCGCGTGTCGTCGACGGATTTGGTACGGGCTCTCATGCGAACAGCTGGGCGGCACCCGCCTGGGCCGTGCCTGCCTCGGCTCCCGATGCTGGTGCCGGTGGACGGTTCTGGGCCTCCACCAGACAGGTCTTCGCTCGAACGAGATCGGCCCGCATCTGTGCGACGCTGTCACCTCCGCCCCGCAGGACGGCTGCCGGATGGTAGGTGGGGACCAGCACCCGCCCGCCCAGCGGGTAGGCCCGCCCGCGGAGTCGGGTGATGCCCTCGGTGGTGTTCAGCAGCAGCTTGCTGGCGAAGTTGCCCAGCGTGACCACCACCTTGGGATCGATCAGCTCCAGCTGCTGCTCGAGGTAGGGCCGACAGGCGGCGATCTCGTCAGGCAGCGGGTCGCGATTGCTGGGGGGCCGGCACTTCACCACGTTGGCGATGTAGCACTGCTTGCGGGTCATCCCCATCTCTTCGAGCATCAGCTTGTCGAGCAAGCGCCCGGAGCGGCCCACGAACGGTTCGCCGGCCAGGTCTTCCTGCTCGCCCGGGCCCTCGCCGACGAACATCAAATCCGCCTGCGGGTCGCCCACGCCGAACACCACCGTGGTGCGACCGCCAGCCAGGGCACAGCGCGTGCAGGCGAGAGCCTCCCGCTCCACGTCGACCAGGGCGGACACCGTGCGATGCTACCCCTGGGACGGCCCTTCGCCGGCCCCCGTCCCTTACTACCCTGACGCGGTTATGCCGCTCACCGTCATCCTCGAACCACCCGAGCAGGCCGTAGATCCGGGAAGCTCCGTCGCCTTCGATGTCCAGGTCCGCAACGGAGGCGACTCGAGCGAGACCGTCAATCTGTCCGTCACCGGACCGGCCGGTCCGTTCTCGTGGGTCGCGCCGGACACACTCTCAGTTCCCGCCGGGGGCACGGCCCGCGCCCGCGTGGGCTTTCATATGCCGGCGGCGTCCCTGCCCGCCGCCGGCGCCCTGCCGTTCCGGGTCACGGCTGCCGTCGACAGAGGGGCGCAGTCGGAGAGCGTTGCCGCGGCCGAGGGTGTCGTCCAACTGGCGCCGTTCAGCGTGCTGTCCGTCACCCTCGACCCGCCGGAGGCCGGCGGAACCAGAGCAGCGCGCCAGGAGCTGTGCCTGTCGAACCGGGGCAACGCGCCAGTGGCCGTCCGTTTGGAGAGCAAGGGCGAGGGAGTGGAGGTCCGGTTCGCCGAGCCTGTCGTGACCGTGTCGCCCGACGAGCCCACCCGGTCAACGATCGAGGTCGCCCCCAGCCGCCGGCTCCTCACCGGGTCGGACCGGACGCTGCCTTTTACCGTGGTGGCCACGCCCGCCTTTGGCAAGCAGGCCGAAGTCGGCGGCCGGTTCGTGCAACAGCCGCGGCTCGCCGGCCGCGGCCTGCTCAGGTCCGGGATCGTGGCGGGGGTTGTCGTCATCGCCCTGGTCGTCGCCGCCGGGGTCTTCGCTGGCAACTCCGGATCCGACAAGGGGGAGGCGACCGGCACGTCGACCGCGGCCGAGGGCGCCCGCTGCCCCGTCGAGGGACACATTGACCGGTTCGGCGTGAGCGGGCTCAGTCCAGACGACATCTTTCAGCTCCCCAACACGTACTCGTTCTTCGCCGTGCGCAGCGACGGGTGCCACCCCGTCCGCTTCAATCCCTGTGAGCCGGTGCACTACATCCAGAACGCGGCCCTCGCACCTCCGACGGGTGTCGCCGACGTCCAAGAGGCTTTCCGCCAGCTGTCCGCGGCCACCGGGATCACATTCGTGGACGAAGGGTTGACCGACGAGACGAACCGTCGCCGGGCCTACGTCCCGGAAAGGTACGGGCAGCGGTGGGCGCCGATCCTGGTGGGCTGGACCCGCTTCGAGGGACAGCGAAGCGACGACCCGGCGATCCAAGTGGTCGGGCGGGGGATCGGACAGAAGGTGAACGACGTCCTCGTCTCGGGCGTGCTCAGCCTCAACGTCGACGCCGTCACGGACAGGGAGGCGGGGACACCGCTCGAGGGCGGGTTCGGCCCCCCTCTCGGGAGCGGCGTGGGGTCCATCGGTCCGAAAGCGGTCACGTGGGGACGGGTGATCCTCCACGAGCTGGCCCACGTCGTCGGTCTCGGGCACACCCGCGACAAGGGGGCGATCATGTACCCGGAGACGGCCGACCAGACCGCTCGACCGGCGGAGTACAAGGAGCCCGACTTGGCCGGGCTCCGCCTGCTGGGTCGCGAGGCAGGCTGCCTGGAGACGCCGCCCGTCCCTCCGAGCTAGACCGCGAGGTCGCTAGCGGTAGAGCCTTCTGACCCGGGGGCCGATCCCACATACAACTTCGTAGGCGATGGTCCCGATCCGCTCGGCCCACTCCCAGGCCGTGATCTCCTCGCTCTCCTGCCGCCCGAGGAGGACGACCTCGTCCTCCGGGCCCACGTGGATGTCGTCAGCGCAGTCGACGAGGATCTGGTCCATCGTGACGCTGCCGGCTATGGGCCGGCGCCGGCCGCCGATCAGCACCTCGCCCCCCGTGACCCCCAGCCGCCAGGGGACCCCGTCGGCGTACCCGATGGGAACGGTCACCACGTGGGACGGTCGGTCCGGCCGGTATCGCAAGCCGTAGGAGATCCCGTCCCCCGGAGCCACCTCTCGTGCGTACGAGACCCGTGACCGCAAGGACAAGGCGGGCTGCAGGTCGGCTGTGCCCTGGAGGGCAGGACTAGGCGGCACCCCGTAGAGGGCGATGCCGCACCGCACAAGGTCGTAGCGGCAGGCGGGATGGGCCAGCGTCCCTGCCGAGTTGGACACATGCAGAAGCGGCGGGCGCACCCCGTGTGCGGCCAGTTCGTCGGCCACCGCCTGAAACCGTTCGGCCTGGAGCGCGGTGAATGGGTCGGCCGGGGCATCGGCCACCGCCAAGTGCGTCCACAGTCCTTCCAAGGCCAACCCCGGCTGTTGAAAGACGGCCAGGGCGAGACGGACCGTCTCAGCCGGGGCCGCGCCCACTCGGTGCATCCCCGTGTCGACCTTCAAATGGACGGGATACACAGTTGGGGTGGCCGCCCCAGGAGCGGTGCCGGCACCGGCGCTCCGCCTGCCGACGGCTCGGACGAGAGCGCCGATGCCCTCTTCGGTGTAGACGGTTGGGGTCAGGTTGAAGGCGACCACCTCGTCCATCGCGTCGACCGGCGGCTCGGACAGGAGCAGCACGGGGACATTGAGGGCGGCCTGGCGAAGGGCGATCCCCTCCTCCACGCACGCCACGGCCAGCCGGCTGGCCCCTGCGTCCAATGCGGCCTCGGCCACCGGTTCCGCTCCATGGCCATACCCGTTGGCCTTGACCACGGCGCAGAGCGATGCGGGTGCCGCCCGTGCTGCCAGCAGGGCGACGTTGTGCCGCACCGCCCCTAGGTCGATCTCGGCCCACGCCCGTCCGCCCGTGGTCGAGCCGAGCGGGGTCTGCACGCTCACCGGCTCAGAACCTGCGGCAGGAGGTCCAGCAAGTCACCGGCCACCAGCCCGCGGCGCCAGCCGAGGTGGGCGGCCGTGCCGTGAACGAAAGCCGCGGCCCCGGCCGCCCGGAGGGGTTCGAGGCCGAGGGCGAGAAAGGCCCCGATCACCCCGGTGAGGACGTCGCCCGTGCCGGCCGTCGCCAGCCGGGGGTCGCCGGCGGTGCTGATCAGTACCCGCCCGCCGGGCTCGGCGACGACGGTGGTCGAGCCCTTGAGCAAGACGGTGGCGCCCACTCGCCGGGCCAGGTCGCGGGTCGCTTCGATCCGATCGGCTCCCGGTTTCGCCCCGGCCAGCCGGGCGAACTCACCGTCATGCGGCGTGAGCACCGTTCCCGCTGAGCGGCGGGCGAGGATGGAGCGCGCCTCCTCGGCCGTTCCCAGCGCGTACAGCCCGTCAGCATCGACCACCACCGGGAGCGGGGACTGGGCGATGAGGTTGCGGGCGCCCTCCCCCGCCGCCTCCGTTCGGTTCAAACCCGGTCCCACCGCCAACGCTTTCGCCCGCTCCGAGTCCTCGAGCACCGCGGTGTGCCAGCCGGTGGCGGGAACAGTCCGGCCCACGATCTCCAGGAATATCGGGTCCGGCGCAACCCCCGGGATACCGAGGCGAACCGTGGTCGCACCGGATCGAAACGCCGCCCGGGCACAGAGGTGGGCGGCACCCGTCATTCCGGGCGATCCGGCGAGCACCCACAGCGCCGCCTTCCACTTGTGGGACTCAGCCGACGGCGCGGGGAGCCACTGCTTGACGTCGCTTTCCTCCATGAGCCCCGCCGTGGCCGAGGAGGTGTCGAGGCCGATGTCGACAAGGGTGGCCGAACCGGCCAGTTCCCGTCCCGGGTGCAGGAGCAACCCTGGCTTCCAGGCGGCGAACGTGACCGTCCGATCGGCCCGTACCGCCCCTTCCCCCGCCTCCCCCGTCAATCCGTTCACCCCCGAAGGGATGTCGACCGCCAGCACCGGAGCCCCACCGGGGTCGGGCGCGTCGTACTCGCCGTGGAATCCGGTCCCAAAGGCGGCGTCGATGACCAGGTCCACTCCGGTGACTCGATCGGGCCGATCGCTGACGGCGACGACTTCCGTCCGCACGCCGCGCCGGGCAAGACGCCGTGCCGCCGCCTTCCCGTCCGCCCCGTTGTTGCCCTTGCCGGCGATCACGACCACCCGCCGGCCATACCCGCCACCCAGCACCTCGAGGGCAGCGCGAGCCACAGCCGCCCCCGCCCGATCGACCAGGACGTCGACCGGCTCGGGCGACGCCTCGTCGATGGCCTTCATCTCTGTAGGGGTGACGACGGGCTGCATCGCGCTCAGAGGGCGACGGCTACGGCCTGAGCGAGAGAGTCCGTATGGGTCAAGGACAGCCGCCATCCCTCGACGCCAAGCCGCTCGGCCAGAGCCTCCGCCTCGCCGCGGAGCACGAGCGTGGGCCGGCCCGACGCCTCCGACACCACCTCCACATCCTGGAAGGCGAACGCCCCGATCCCGACGCCAAGGGCCTTCATGACCGCCTCCTTGGCCGCGAACCGGGCCGCCAGCCGAGGTGCCGGATCTCGCCACCGGCTCCCGTATGCCCGCTCCCCCTCGGTGAAGAGACGTTCGGCCATCGCCGGCCGCCGGTGGAGCGCCTGACGGAACCGCTCGACCTCGACGGCGTCGATGCCGATGCCTCGCATCAGGCCGGCCTGGACGGCTCCGGAGCGGGACCGAGGGCGCGCACCACCGCGTCCGACAGCCGGGCGCACGCCTCCTCGGCTTCCTCGGTAGTGGGGGCCTCGACCATGACCCGAACCACCGCCTCGGTCCCGCTCGGACGGATGAGGACGCGGCCCTTCCCGTCGAACCGCTCCTCGACCGCCCGGACCTCCGCCCACAGGCCGTCAGCGTCATCGAGGCTGCGGCGGGCGACACGCACGTTCCGCAGGACCTGGGGTCGTCGGGTCATCACCGCGGCCAGATCGGCTAGGGACCGGCCCGTGCGAGCGACGACGTCCAGCACCTGGACGCCGGTGAGGATTCCGTCCCCGGTCGTGGCCAGGTCGCGGAAGATGATGTGGCCCGACTGCTCGCCGCCGAGAGCCCAGCCGCCCTTCTCCAGGGCCTCCAGCACGTACCGGTCCCCCACGCTGGTCTCGGCTACGGCAATGCCGTGGGAGCTCATCGCTTCACGCAGGCCGAGGTTGGCCATGACCGTCACCACCACTGTGTCTCCCGGTAGCGCCCGCCGGGCGTGGCGGTCGACGGCCAGCAGCGATATCAGCTGGTCGCCGTCGATCACCTCGCCAGCCGCGTCCACGGCCAGCACCCGGTCTGCGTCGCCGTCGAAGGCCAGCCCGACGTCGGCCCGCCCTTGCACAACCGCCGCTTGGAGGTCGCCGGGGTAGGTGGACCCACACCCCTCGTTGATGTTCCGGCCGTCCGGCTCGGCGTGTATGACGGTCACCTCCGCCCCGAGGCGTTGAAACACCTCCGGGGCGACGGCAGAGGCGGCGCCGTTGGCGCAGTCGAGCACGATCCGCAGCCCCTCGAGCGTCCGACCCTCCGTGCTCGCCGCCAGAGCGGCGACGTAGGGCTCGATGTCCCTCCGCCGCACGACCGTGCCCACCTCGGCCGCCGTCGGCACGGGACTCGTGCGGGGAACGCCGGCGAGGATCCCGTCCAACTCGGCTTCCAGCAGCGCTTCGGTCGCGTCGGACAACTTCCGTCCTCCGGGCGCGAAGAACTTCACGCCGTTGTCGGGGAACGGGTTGTGCGAGGCTGAGACGACGGCCGCGGGACGGTCCTCAGCCGCCGAGAACCAGGCGACCCCGGGCGTCGGGATTATCCCGAGGTCGACCACCCTCACCCCCTCCGACGCCAGCCCCGCCGTCAACGCCGCTTGGACCAGCGGGCCGGAGACGCGGGTGTCACGGCCGACGAAGAACGGGCCGCTCACGCCGTTGGGGCCAGGCAGGCCGGTCTTGAAGACCCGCGCCGCCGCCCGACCCAGTGCCAGCAGCAGCTCAGGAGTCAGCTCGGCATTGGCCAGTCCGCGGACACCGTCAGTGCCGAACCGAAGGGTCACGGAAGCTCTGCTTCCGAACCGAACACCGCCTACCGCTTCGAGTACTGAGGAGCCTTGCGCGCCTTCTTGAGCCCGTACTTCTTGCTTTCCTTCTCCCGGGCGTCCCGGGTGAGGAAGCCGGCCTTCTTGAGCTGCACCCGCAGCTCCCCGTCGAGGTCGACCAGCCCGCGGGCGATGCCCAGACGCAGGGCGCCCGCCTGACCGGACACGCCGCCGCCGTCAATGGTGGCGTCCACGTCGTACACCTCGCCCGTACTGGTCAGGCGCAACGGCTCGGTCACGATCATGCGGTGCGTCTCGGTTGGGAAGTACTCCTGCAGCGGGCGCCCGTTCACCTGGATGGCGCCGGAGCCGGTCCGCAGGCGAACCCGCGCCACCGCCTCCTTCCGCCGTCCGGTGGCCTGAACCAAGGGCTTCGGCATCTTCGTCCTCCTACGACCGCGCCCGGGCGTCGGCCAGTTCCAGCGGCTGCGGCAGCTGCGCGGCGTGGGGGTGGGTGGGCCCGGCGTACACCTTGAGCTTCTTGAGCATCTGGCGGCCAAGCGGACCCTTCGGCAGCATGCCCCGCACCGCTCGGCGGATGGCCTGCTCGGGCTTCTTGGCCATGATGTCCACGTACCCCTCGCGCTTCAGCCCGCCCGGGTACCCAGAGTGCCGGATTTGCTCCTTCTTCTCCGCCTTGCCGGCGGTGAGGACGACCTTGGCCGCGTTGACCACGATCACGTGGTCGCCGGTGTCCAGGTGCGGGGCGAACATCGGCTTGTGCTTTCCTCGAAGGAGGCGCGCCACCTCGGTGCACAACCGGCCCAGGACGAGGCCGTCGGCGTCGACGACGTGCCAGGCGCGCTGGATGTCGGCAGGCTTTGGGGAATAGGTACGCACGCGAACTCCCTCTTGTCGGCGGCGTGCCAACCACTCAAGTGTACCGTCGCTCTCGACCCCGGCAAAACGTCCCGGAAGAGGCCCCGTGATCACCGTCGAGGACATCCGCCAGGCCCGCGAGCGGATCGCCGGGCGGATCCGCCGGACGCCGATCGACCCGGCGCCCAACCTCAGCCGGTTGGCGGGACGGCGGGTCGTCCTCAAACCGGAGTACCGCCAGCGGACCGGTTCGTTCAAGATCCGCGGGGCCACCAACTTCGTCTCCCTCCTCCCGACCGGCACCGAGGTCATCGCCGCCTCCGCCGGCAACCACGCCCAGGGCGTGGCGTTGGCCGCCGCCACCTCCGGCATGCTCGCCACCATCTTCATGCCGACGACCGCGACCCTGCC
Source organism: Actinomycetota bacterium (assembly GCA_030862235.1). Taxonomy (GTDB): domain Bacteria; phylum Actinomycetota; class Acidimicrobiia; order Acidimicrobiales; family AC-14; genus JALZEC01. The sequence continues at coordinate 14,047 of JALZEC010000035.1, forward strand.
CAAGGTGCAGGCGACCCGGGACTACGGAGCGACGGTCCAGCTCGTCGGCGAGTCCGTGGACGACGCCATCAGCGCCGCCCGGGCCTACGCGGACGAACGAGGAGCGGTCTTCGTGCCGCCGTTCGACGACCCCTTCGTCATCGCCGGTCAGGGAACGATCGGGCTGGAACTGGCTGAGGACGTCCCCGAGGCCGAGGTCGTGGTCGTCCCGGTAGGCGGGGGCGGGCTCATCTCTGGCATCGCCACGGCGATGGCCGCCTGTCACCCCCGCCCCCGGGTGGTGGGCGTACAAGCAGCGGGCGCCGCCTGCATGCTGGCCTCACTCGAGGCGGGCCACTGCGTCCGCCTCGACTCCACCGCCACCATGGCCGACGGCATCTCCCTCAAGTCCCCGTCGCCACTGACCCTGGCCCACGTGCAGGCCTACGTGGACGAGATCGTGACGGTCGGTGAGGACGACATCAGCCAGGCAGTTCTGCTTCTGCTCGAGCGGGCGAAGGCGGTGGTGGAACCCGCCGGCGCGGTGGCGCTGGCCGCCCTCCTCGCCGGCAAGATCCCCGGCAACGGCCTCGCTGTCGCCGTCCTCTCCGGCGGCAACGTCGACCCCCTCCTGCTGCTCAAGCTCATCGACCACGGCCTGTCGGCCGCTGGCCGCTACCTCGTCCTGCGCATCCTCCTGGACGACCGCCCCGGCAGCCTCGCCGGACTCACCGCCGCCATTGCCGCCAAGGGGCTGAACGTCCTGGCCGTCGAGCACCACCGGGCCGGACTCCTCCTCGGGATGGACCAGGTCGAGGTCGTCCTCACGCTCGAGACCCGGGACCCGGACCACCGTGGGGCCGTGGTGGACGACCTCACGGCCAGCGGCTACCGGGTCGAGCTGGTCAACTGAAGCTCACCCGTTCGGCCCCCGTCGCGGCACATGGATCGGGTTGTTCAGGAAGTACTCGTCCCGCGGGAACAGGTCCCGGTTCAAGTGATCGTCGACGACGGGGTTTGACGGGTCACCCCATACCACCGTCACCGGCTCCATCGTCGACAGGAACTGCCGAATCGAGGTCAACTGCTGTGGGGCGAGCACGAAGCGGGCCCCGGCGCCGGCGATGACGGACTCGAACCGCTCGACGACGAGGTTCCGGTCGAACTCAATAGGGTGCCGGCTCGCCAGGAAGAACTCGGCGTTCCCGTAGCTCGGGACGACGAAGCTCACGACATACGGAAAGACCTCGCTGGCGCTGTTGACCGCTCTGGAGCTGGCGATCCACTGCGCCAGGATTCCCTCGGCCCGGAGCCGGTCGGCGATGAGGCGGTAGAACTCGACCGAGTACAGGTTGCCGCTGAAGGCGCTCTGAGGCCGGATGGCGTCGACGGTGAGGACGTCGAACCGCCGGTCGGTGCTGAGCAGAAACTTCCGCCCGTCGCCGGTATTGAGGTCGACCCGCTCGTCGGCGAACAGTCGCTGGTTCTCTGGCGACCGCCGCCGGCCGAGATCGCGCAGCAGGTCGATCTCGCCACCGCAGATCTCCACCACCTGCACGTCGTTCACGCGGTGGTCCAGCGACATCCCGTACGGCGTGGCACCGATCCCCAGGCCGACGGCCATGGCATCCGCCGGTCGGGGGTGCACCAGCACCGGCACCAGTCCGATCAGGACGTGGAAGTCGTCGTACGGGTACCCGTTCTGCGAGGTGGCATTTACGAACATGTATTCGTGCTCGCCGTCGCGGCGAAGGGCGTTGACACACGAACGGTCCTCCTCCAAGGCGAAGGCCTTGTCCTGGGCACTGTGCAAGAAGACCCACAGCTCCCGGTTGGACGGGAAGACGCCCACAGCCAGAGCCATCACACCCACGGTGACCGCTCCCGCCACAAGGCGGCGCCTCCGGTCGATCATCAGCAGCACGGCAGCCAACCCAGGGATCAGCAGTGCGGCAGCAAGCAGCCTGAGCGTGCCGGAGGTACCCAGGGCGTTGATCAGGACGAAGCCCACCACGAGCGTGCCCACCACGTTGCCGACCACGTTGGCGAACAGCAGCAGGCCCGTCCGCCGCCCGAGGGTGTCCACCCGGTCGGCAACGATGGCCTGCACGAACGGGAACGCGGCGCCCATCAGGAGGACGGGGAGGCCCATCACAAGCAGCGGCCCGAACACGTGCACGAACAGCAGCCGCAGCAGCTCGCTGGGCGGGGAGAACTTGTATTCCCCGAGGGAGTAGCCGCCGACGGCGAAGTGGCGCCTCAACGGTCCGTCGACGCCCAGCACGCCCGGCAGCTCGACCAGAACCAGCACACCCGCGAGGGCCGCCAGGCCCACGCCGAACTGCAGCCCGAGGAACCACTGGGCCGGGCGTCTCGCCCTTCCGACGAACCGCGACCCAAGTGCTGCCCCCGCACCAAACAGCAGCAGGTACGTGGCGAGCACGTGGCCGAACGTGTAGGAATTCGAGCGCATCAACCCGTCCACCATGCGGAAGAACACGACCTCGAGGCCGAGGGCAACCGCCCCTGTCAGCCCGTAGACGACAAACCAGGGCCACGATCGCTGACCTCCCTCGACCGGCACCGCCACCGGAAGGGCGTCGGCGGGGGCCGCCGCTTCCGCCGCCCGCCTCGACACCCGCCACAGGCAAAACACGAGGATCCCTGCCGCAAGGTTGATCGCCGCCGCTAGCCGGACGGTGCTGACGAACCCGAGGTTTCCCAGGAGGAACCAACCGGTGACAGCAGCGCCGACGCCCGCCCCAATCGTGTTGACCGCGTACAGCCCGCCGACAAGGGGAGCTCCCTCCTCGATCCTGTCGACCACCCCCCGACCGACAAGTGGCAGCGAGATCCCCATCAGCGTGGTCGGGATAACCAGCAAGACGAAGTGGAAGAGAAACGCCGACAGGGTGTTGTCGAGGGTGGTGCCCAGCGTGCGGTACGCGTCGTAGAACAGCCAGATGCTGATCCAGGCGAAGACGGCGATGCCGGTGTTCGAGGCCGCAAACGCCAGCAGGGATCGTTGCGGGCCAAGCCGGTCGGCCAAATGACCACCGGCGATCGTGCCCAGCCCGAGCCCCGCGAGGAAGGCGGCCACCACCGTGGTGACGGAGTACAGGTCGACCCCCGCGTGGAGGGACATCACCCGCTGCCACACGACCTGAAGGGTCAGAGCCGAGAAGCCCGTGGCGGCAAATAGCGCGAAGAGAACTACTTTCACGCGCGACATAGGTCGCTAGTGTGCCCGTTCGCCTACCTCGCTGCCCAGGCACCTCGACTTGGATAGGACACCGACCAGAGGCAGAGCCCGCCCGGTGGCGCCACCCGATCGGCAGCGCTCCGGCGCCGGGCCCTGAGGATGCCCGCCATCTCGCCCGCACGCCGCCGGCCCAGCCCCATGGCCACCATCGTGCCCACGATGGCGCGGACCATTTGCTGGCAGAAGGAGCCTGCTTCGATCTCGAACCGCACGATGCCGTCCCCTAGGTCCAGCCATCGCGCGTCCGTGACGCACCGCACCATGCTGTACTCGCCGACGCCGCGGGGGACGCGGCAGAACGAGGTGAAGTCGTGCTCCC
>JALZEC010000041.1 GCA_030862235.1 Actinomycetota bacterium
GTTCGGGAGCGAACGGCTGACCGCCCTCCTGGCGACCTGCGCCGGCCGCTCGGCCAGTGGGATTGCTCGGCGGCTCGAGCTCGCCGTGCTCGACCATCGGGGCGAGGTGACCGCCGACGACCTCGCCATCGTCGTGGTGCGCTGCCGGCCCTGACCGAGGTGGCGCGAGGGCCCGCCTCGCCGCGCAATGCTCAGCCCTTGCGGCGCTTGACGCCGACGGCGTAGGCGCCGGTCCGTGTCGAGTCCTTGTGGCGCACCGTCAGCCAGTAGGTCCCTGACTCGAGCCGACGGACGATGCGCGCGTTCCGGCCGCGGCCCCGGTCGTCGTCCCAGGCCACGAGCGCGCCTGGATCGTTCGGTCCCTGGAGGCTGAGTACGACGTCCGTCGAGCCTGTCGTGGTCATGATGTGCGTGCCCCCTTCCGCCACCTGAAACCGATAGGTGTCGAGCTCGGAGGCCACGTCGAGGGCGGCGTCGTGCGGTGGAGCGTCGACCTGGAGGTCGACGGTGCCAGTAGCACCCGCGGGATACTGCCGGGCCATGAACTCCCTGTCCGTCGAGGACAGCGCGGTGTTCCACCCGATGGCGAACGACCCGACGGTCAGCTCGTCGGGTACCGGGTACTGCATGATCGAGGTCGGGTCGTACGTGCTGAAGTTCGTCGCGTCGGCGTCGTAGACGGCGAAGAGGTTGTGGTCGACGTCGCTCCTGCTCCAGCCCTGGCGCGCGTAGTACGCGTAGACCCGCTCACGGTCCCACGGGATCTTGCCGCCAGCCGCCGGGTTCTGGTGCTCGTGAATCATCCCGAGGGCGTGACCGAACTCGTGCAGCACCACGCGCTGGTACTCCCGGTCTCCCGTCTGCGGGTCCAGCCAGCCGTAGTTCATGGTTGCTTTGGCGGGGCGAGCGACGAGGGCGTCGGTTCCGACGTACGACCATGAGAATCCCTTCTCGGCAAAGCTGATCCGGATCTCCGCATCACCGGAGTTCAGGAACTGCAGCTTGAGGTTTACGTGTTGCTCCCACTCCGCCGCCACCGCCGCCACCTTGGCCTGGACGGTGGTGTCGCCGTCGAGGAACCGCACCCGCAACGTCCGCCCGCTGTCCCAGAGCTTGACCTTCTCGACTGCAGCCTCGAGCGTGTGGGCGCTGCGCGGCGAGAACGGAGCGGGCGCGACCCGGAGGTTGTCCGGCCGTTCGCCCAGCGCCACTTCCTCAGCCGCGTCGCGCTCCTCCTCCTCGACGAACTTGTCGGCGCACACCTGCAGGTACGGGCTCTCCATCATCAGGCTCCTTTGAGTTGTCTGTCCCGCCGTCTCTCGGTGGCCGCGAAAGGCTCCGAGCCGTCGACCGAGCAATACTTGGACTGCCGCTGAATGTTGCCGCGCCGCGAGCGCCGCTCGCCCCGTTAAGCCGCCCGCGGGGGCGAGCGGGGCCTGGATCAACCGCTGGGTGGGGTGTTGCGCCGTCGGAGGGACCTGCAACGGCTGCAGCCGTCCGGATTTTCCGGACTTCACCGTCCCCCTCACCTTGCCGAGAACTCACTAGATGTGCTTCGAGAACCGGCCGCTGCGGGGGCAGGGGTTGGCGGGCCGTATTGTGTTGCACGCGGCCTACCTCAGCCCCGACCTGGAGGCAGAGGCGACGCAGGCCGGCATCCCGGTGGCACCCAACGGCCAGCTCCGGGAGCTGTTCACCTTGCTCAGCCAGGACGCGTAGGAACCGCGCAGCGGAAAGGGAGCGGAAGGGGACCGTGGTTGTCACCAGGTGGGATTCCGGCGGGCTGGAACCGGGCGAGCCCGAACCGCGCTCGTTCGGCGGCGGTGCCGCCGGGGCCGGCCGCCTGCTCCTCATCGAAGGCGACTGGGACTACGGCGAGCTGGTCCGGGCCATGATCGGCCGGACGCCGTTGTCGGACGTGGAGATCGTGCAGGTGGGGAGGCTGGCCGACGCCGACGCGTACCTGGCCGACCCGGCGCTGCGCTGCGTCCTCCTCGACCTCGTGCTGCCCGACGCCCGCGGCGTGGTCGCGCTCACCCGCTTGCTGGCCCGTGCCCCCGACCTGCCCGTGGTCGTCCTGACCGGCTGGGACGACGAGGAGCTGGGGCTGGCCGCGGTGCAGGCGGGGGCGCAGGATTACCTGACCAAGGCGTCGGTCGACGCGGCTTCGCTGGCCCGGGCCGTCCGCTACGCCGTCGAGCGCAAGCGGGTGGAAGCGGAGCTGGCTCACCGGGCGACGCACGACTCGATCACGGGATTGCCCAACCGGATGCTCTTCGTCGACCTCCTGGAGCACGCCCTGGCCCGGTGCGAACGGCGGCCGGAGGCGGTCGGGGTGCTCCTCCTCGACCTCGACCGCTTCAAGGCGGTGAACGACACGCTGGGCCGCGACGCCGGGAACGAGCTGCTCGGGTGGGTGGCAGAGCGGCTGAGCGGCATCCTCCCGCCCGGGGCGACCTTGGCCTACTTGGGAGCGGACGAGTTCGCCGTGCTGTGCGAGGAGCTGTCCGACCCCTCCGACGCCTTCGCCGTCGGCCTGGCGGTCACCGAGGCCATGCGCCGGCCGTTCCCCCTCACCCAGGGTGAGGGCAACTGCACGGTCAGCACCGGGGTGGCGGTGGCGGCCGCCGGGGACACCCCGGCCACGCTCCTCCGCCACGCCGACACCGCCACGTACCGGGCCAAGCAGCTGGGCCGGGACCGGTTCGAGGTCTATGACCGCTCGCTCGGGGCCCAGCTGGCCAAACGGCTGGACACGGAACAGGGCCTCCAGCGGGCCCTGGAGCGGAGCGAGCTCCGGGTCTACTACCAGCCCCTCGTGTCGCTGGCCAGCGGGCGGGTGGTGGGCAGCGAGGCACTCCTCCGGTGGGAGCACCCGGACCGTCGCGTGCGCATCGCGGCCGAGTTCATCCCCGAGGCCGAGGCCTGCGGCCTGATCGTCCCCCTGGGGGCCTGGGTGCTGAAGGAGGCGAGCCGGCGGGCCCGGGAGTGGCTGGACCAGAATCCCGGCGTCCGCCCCTTCCAGCTCTGGGTCAACCTGTCCGCCAAGCAGCTCCAGAGCCGGGCTCTGGTCCCGCTCGTGGCCGAGACGCTCGAGGAGACCCGCCTGCGCCCCAACGAGCTGTGCCTCGAGCTCACCGAGAGCGCCATCATGCTCGAGCCCGAGGTCAGCATCGACCGACTGCGGGCGCTGGCCGACCTGGGTGTCACCCTGGCCATCGACGACTTCGGGACCGGCTACTCCTCGCTGGCCTACCTCCGCCGGCTCCCGGTCAGGCTGGTCAAACTCGACCGGTCCTTTGTCGAGGGCCTGGGGCGGAGCCGGGAGGACGAGGCCATCGCCACTGCGGTCATGAGCCTGGCCCACACCCTCGGCAAGGAGGTGGTGGCCGAGGGGGTCGAGCGGCCGGGCCAGCTTCACCGGCTGCGGGCGTTGGGATGCGACTACGTGCAGGGCTTCTACCTGCTTCCTCCCCAGGACGACCTGGTCACCCACGTCGCCCGGCGGGTGGACGACGGCGGAGACGCCGAGCCCCTCCACGGGTCGCGAGGTCTCTCCATCACCTTCGGGCGGGAGTCGGGCTTCGTCGTCCTCCGCCTGTCCGGGAACATCGACCGCTCGACCTCCGCCGAGCTCCGGGAACGGCTGAGCGACGTGATCGACGAGCAGGGGAACCTCTCGGTGATGCTCGACCTGGCCGGCGTCCGGGCCATCGACCGCAACGGTGCACAGGTGCTGGGTGCGGCCTACGACCGGTTACACGTCAAGGGAGGGTCGCTCGCTCTCGCCCGCCCGGGGAACACGGTTCACCAGATGCTGATCCGCTTCGGGCTCGCCGACCTGGTGAGGGCGCCAGCCGGGTGACGGCGACCGGGCGGGGCATCATGGGTGGGTCAACCGGGTAGGCGAAGGGTGCGTGCTGACCACGGAGCTGGACGTTCCGCCTGAGAGTCCCCCCGCCGAGGCGCGTCGCCCGGCGCGCTCCCGAGCTGTCCCGCCGCCGGGGCGCCCTGGCCAGCCGTCGGGGCGCCCTGGCCAGCCACTACGACCGCGTCCTGGTCCGGTCCCACGGCGGCCGCCCATCCCAGCTCGCCAAGCAGGTGGGGGCGGAGCCATGGCCGCCTTCTGGACGTTGGTTCTCGCCCTCCAGGCGGCGGGAA
>JALZEC010000054.1 GCA_030862235.1 Actinomycetota bacterium
CGAGGTAGCGGCGGCCGCCGGCCGGTTCGAGGCCGCCGGGCTCCCGTACCGCACCTCCGCACAAGAGCTGTGCTGCCACGCCGTCCAGGACAAACTGTACGTCGAGGTCGCCGACGCGCCGCTGGGACAGTGGGAGTTCTACACGATCCTCGACGACGCCCCCGCCGACACCAGCGACGACCCGTCATCGGCGTGTTGCCCGACCGCTGGAGCGGACACGGCCTGCTGCCAGGCACCGGCCGACATCCCAGCAGATGCGGCAATGGAGAGCGCGCAGAGGACCGGCATCCGATCGCCGAGTCTCGACACGGCCGAACCCCGCGCCGCCGAATCGGTCGTCGGAGGCCCACAGAGGCCCAAGGAGCACGACCAAGGTGAGCAGGCATCGCTCTGGACGGTGAGCAGCCCATCGTCCCAACCTCCTCTTGAGCAGAGTGGAGGCGCTGGCGATGGACAGGGTTGGTGATCACGCGGTGGTGATGGGTGCGAGCATGGCTGGCCTGCTCGCAGCCCGGGTGCTCAGCGACGCCTATGAGCAGGTCACTGTCGTCGAACGCGACACGCTGCCGGGGACGGGCCAACACCGCAAGGGCGTGCCCCAAGGCCACCACGTCCATGGCCTCCTGCCCCGAGGCGAGGAGATCCTCCAAGCGATGTTTCCTGGGTTCACCCGCGAGCTCACCGGGGCCGGCGTGCAGACATGCGAGCTGTTCGGCGAGGCGCGCTTCTCGCCCTCCGGCCATCTCCTGGCCCGGACGGCCACCGGGTTGCGCGTCCTGCTGTCCAGCCGGCCGCTCCTCGAGGGCCACGTGCGAGAGCGGGTGGGGCAGCTGGCCAACGTCGCGCTCGTCGAGGGCTGCGACGTCGTGGGCCTGGGTATCACCGACGACGGCCGCCGGGTCACGGGGCCTCGTATCCTGCGCCGATCCGACGGCAGCGCCGAGGAGGTGCTCGCCGCCGATCTCGTGGTGGACGCGACGGGGAGGGGCAGCCGCACCTCTGCATGGCTGGAGGCGCTGGGATATCAGCCCCCGGCGGAGGAACAGGTGCGCATCGGGGTCGGCTATGCCAGCTGCCGGCTCCGACGCCACCCTGCCGCGCTGAGCGGCGACAAGCTTGTCGTTGTCGGAGCCGAGCCGGGCCGCCCCACGGGCTTGGCGCTCTTCGCCATCGAGAACGACCAGTGGATCCTGTCACTCTTCGGCTACGGGCACCGCCCGCCCGCCGACTCCGAGGGCTTCTGGTCCTTGGCTGCCAGGGTGATGCCGCCCGAGGTGTTCGAGCCACTCCGTGAGGCCGAACCACTTGATCGCATCAAGACCTACCGCCTGAACTCCAACCTGCGGCGACGCTACGAGCGCCTTCGTCGCTTCCCGGACGGCCTGGTAGTCCTCGGCGACGCCCTCTGCAGCTTCAACCCCATCTACGGGCAGGGCATGACCGTCGCCGCCCTCGAGGCAGAGACGCTCCGTCGTTGTCTCGACAGGGGCGAGCGGCAGTTGGCCCGCCGGTTCTTCCGAGGTGCGGCCAAGCCCGTCGACCAGGCCTGGAAAATGGCGGTGGGCGCCGACCTCGCCCTGCCGGAGGTCGAGGGCCGTCGCAGCCTCGAGGTGCGCATCGCCAATGCCTATATGCGCCGCCTCTTGGTCGTCGCCGAACACGACGGGGCCGTCGCCACGGGTTTCATGCGTGTGATGGGCATGCTCGACCCGCTCCCCCGGCTGTTGCGTCCGGCCATCGCCCTCCGTGTGCTGCGAAAGACCCGGGACAACCTCCCGCATCCGCCGGTATCACCGCTACGCTCGGCCCAAGCCCGCGCTGATGACTGAGCGATCCTGCCGGATACCGACGACGGCCGGGAAGCGAAAGGCGTTCATTCAGGTGCTCGAGGCGACATTTTTCCGTGACATCGGAGGACAGAGAGCCTCGGGAGTTCTTCCTCGGCCACCGACCAGCGGGACCTAGCTACTGAACCAGCCAGCCAGGTGCGACGTCCGGTAGCAGTATAGCTAACTCTAACTAGTTGACAATGACTAGTTGGAGGTGGATACTGCTGCTGTGTCCGAACGAGGAGCAGCCCCACGGCGGAAGGTTGAGAACCTGCTGGCCCTCGCCGTGCTCTCGTACCTGTCGCAACGGCCGATGCACCCCTACGAACTCAGTCGAACCCTGCGCGAGCGCGGTGAGGCCCGCAGCATCAAGTTCAACCACGGCTCGCTCTACATGGTCTTCCAGCAGTTGGCCAAAGCCGGCTTCGTCGCGGAACAGGAAACGACCCGTGCCGGCCAGCGCCCCGAGCGCACGGTGTACGCCATCACCGAGGCCGGCCGCCAAGAGCTGCGGGACTGGCTGCGGGACCTCATCGAGGAACCCCGCCGCGAGTATCCGCACTTCGCCGCCGCGCTCTCGCTGATCGGCGCCCTTCCGCCCGACGAGGTGGTCGACCTCCTTACCAAACGGGCAGCTCGCCTCGCCGAGGAGCGCGACGAGACCCGCAACCTCATCGCCGAGACGCTGTCGTCGGGAGTGCACCCGCTATTCCTCGTCGAGGAGGACTACCGCCTCGCCCTGCTCGACGCTGAGGCGGCGTTCATCGAGCAGTTCATGCAGCGGATCACCCACCCGCGCACGGGCTGGGCGCCGCAATGGCGTGAGTTCCACCAGGCGGCGCGCCAGGAACAGGAAGGGAAGCGATCATGAGTGTGAACCGCACCGCCCTCGTGATCGGGGGCGGCATCGCCGGTCCCGCTTCGGCCATGGCCTTGCAGAAGGCCGGTATCGAGGCGACCGTGTACGAGGCGTACCCGACACCGGCTGACGGCGTCGGGGCGTTCCTAACCCTGGCCTCCAACGGGATCGACGCCTTGCGGGTGCTGGGCGCCGACGAGCCCGTTCTGGAAGCCGGGTTCCCTACGCCCCGGATCACGCTGCGCAGCGGCACCGGGAAGCGCCTGGGCGTGAGCCCCCTCGGTGAGACCCTCGCTGACGGCACGACCAGCCAGACCCTCAAGCGCGCCGACCTGTACCAGGCGCTGCACGACCAGGCCCTGTCCCGTGGCATCGGGTTGGAGTTCGGCAAGCGATTGGTGATGGCCGAGGAGTCCGGCCACGGCGTACGCGCCACCTTTGCCGACGGGAGCGTGGCCACCGCCGACGTGCTGATCGGTTGCGACGGCCTGCACTCGACGGTCCGCAGGATCCTCGACCGTCATGCCCGGGGACCGAGGTATGCGGGACTTGTGGGCACGGGCGGGTATGCCCGGGGGGTTGCGCTCGACAGTGCGCCGGGGGAGTACGAGATGATCTTCGGCAAGCGTGCCTTCTTCGGCTACGTGGTGGCTGCCGGCGACGAGGTCTGGTGGTTCGCCAATGTGCCGCAGGCTAAGGACGGGCCGGTTCGGGAGGTTGCGGGCGCCCAACTGCGAAAGCGGCTGCTCGCGCTATTCGCGGAGGACGCTGGCCCCGCCGTGGAGCTGATCGAGGCGAGTGCCGACGTCATGCCCATGACGCCCTTCCATTGGATGCCGCCCCTCCGCACCTGGCACGGGGGGCGGATCGTCGTGATCGGCGACGCAGCCCACGCCCCGACTCCAACCTCCGGTCAAGGCGCGTCGCTGGCAATCGAGGATGCCGTGGTGCTCGCCAAGTGCCTGAGAGACATGCCGGAAGCGCCCACTGCGTTCGCCCGCTTCGAGGCGTTGCGCCGCCCACGGGTGGAGCGCATTGTCAGGTGGGCCGTGCGCCTGAACCGCAGCAAAGCCTCCGGGCCCGTCGGGCGGGTCGTGAGGGACGCCGTGCTTCCCACGCTCTTGAGGATCACCGCCAACAGCAAGGCGGCTCGTGAGCCCTTCGACTACCACATCGAGTGGGACGAGACCTGGGCCGCGGCATGAAGGGCGGTCGAAGACAGCTGGCCGGTCGAGCGCGGCGCTTCCTCGCGGGTGGCTCTCGACGTCAACGCCGTCCTGCTGTGGGTGGCCATCCTCGTCCAGGCCGCATCCGCGCGTTCTGGGACACGGCAGCCGCCCGCTCCAACCGGGCAGCTCGCCGATCGGGCGGCGGCGGTCCTGGCTCCACGCT
>JALZEC010000055.1 GCA_030862235.1 Actinomycetota bacterium
CGGCGTCCGAGGTCGAGCAGCCGGTGACCTCGGGCAACGGCATCCGGGAAGGCGCGTGAGCCGAGACCAGCGCGGCTAGGCGCGAGAGGCCGCCCGCCGCTTCTGCCCGGGTCCGCCCGCCGTCTCCACGACGGCCACGATCGCGCCCTTGGGGTCTCGGGCCAGTCCCTCGATGAAGCCCTGGTGATACGCCTGGCACGCCTTCCGCCCCAGCCATCCCCGCAGGATCGGCAAGTCCACGACGTCGAAGGCCTCGACGACCCCCTGGCCCAGGCAGTCGAGACGGCGGGAGACCTCGCCCCCGGGCTCGAGCACTTCGGCAACGGCCTGTCCCACAGTCGTCCCGCGCGACCCGGCGATCGGCGAGTTCCAGAGTTCCTCGACGTCCCTGGCCCGCCAGTTGAGCGGGGAGTTCTGCGGCGACGGGCGCGGGAGGTGGCTCTCGGCCGCGAAGGCGGAACCTCCCGCGCCCGTTGCTGGCTGAACCGTACGGGCGGGTTTCGCCGCCGTCCCCCGGCCAGGTCCCCCAAGGGGCAAGGAAGTGCTCGGCGTTGGTGGCCGCCAGTGCGAGGAAGCGGTCCCGCCCCGTCGCTCGACGTCGGTACGGGAGGCGGCCGGGCTGAGAATCGAAAGTCTTAGAACTCTCCACCGGTCTCGAAGCGCGGGTCGGGAACGCCTTCGTCGACTGCCATCACCTTGAGAGCGCAGGCGATCTCGTCGCGGGTTCCGGGAAAGACACCCCGATCGCCCGGAATGGGGGCCAACTGGAACAGGCCCGACGGCGCCAGGGGACCGTAGGGGGAGGCCTCGGGGACGAAGAAGTCGCCACTCAAGGCGACGACGTCGCCGTAGGGCAGCAGCAGCGGCTCCTCCGAGTTGCCGCAGGTGAGGTCGACGAGGGCCCCGCCCGTGGCTTCGTCCCCTATGTCTCGGTGCTCGTGGGCTTTCACGGCTCAAACCCGTTGGGCCGGTTCGACGGCCCGTTCGACAGGTGTGGCGGGGCACAGCAGCACGGCGGCGTATCTATCACTAACACAGTTTGAGTTTAGAAGCATCCTCCGGGAATCGCAACACGTTCTCGTCTTGCCGCTCCAGAGGTCTCTGACGCCCGCGCTGGTTCGCCCCCTTGGCCCCTTTCAGCTGTCCTGAGAAGACCACGGGGGAGCGAAACGCGCATCGTCTGTCCAACTGGTGATGAGGTCGAGTTTGCTCAGGCAGGTTCGACACCGGAAGGCAAGGACAAGGGCACGCTCGTCATGCCCAGAGCCGCTGCCGGCCGTCAAATCCGGGCCCAGGTCGGCCCGGACGGCGTCGACGTAACGGCAGTCCGCTTCCTCCGGCGACGGAGACTCCAGGGCGCTCCTCACCTCTTCGGCGAGGTACTGCTCGGCAATCGTGCCCAGGAGCCGGGTGACAGCGACGTCGAGGTGTTCCACGGCCGGCATGAGTCGCCGCCATCGCTCGGCACTGGCCACGAGGTAACCCGCGATGGCCGCCTCGGCGGCGAGTCGGAGAGCCGGCTCTGGGTCGTAGATCCGTTCTTTCGAGCGGTAGAAGAGGGAAGCGAAGGCGTAGCGGTGGAGTCTGTCCTGGACGCTCCGGACGAGCGATGCCCAGCTGTCGTAACGCTCGCGCACGTCCTCAACGTCTTCTCGACCAAGACACCGGACGAGCAGCTCCGCCCCGCGCTCCTCGCCGTCCGTCTCGTCGTGGATCTGCAGGGCGAAGCGGTTCCGTTCGTCGATACCACTGACGAGTTCGATCAGGTAGGCGACGATGCCGGTGAACAGCGCGAGGCCGGTCGCCGACGCGACCATCGCGAGGACTTTCAGCCCACCAGGCAAGGGCGTGATGTCGCCGTAGCCGAGTGCCGTGACGGTCGTCCCCGCGTAGTACAGGGCATCCATGAATCCCAGTCGGCCCAGCTCGGGTTCCGCCCGGTAAGACTCGAGAAACGGCCAGAAAATGAGGGCAAAAGCAAAAACGAAGAGCCCGATCCAAACGATAAAGGTCATCACCGTCATGACGGGCCCGGCCAGAGCCAGCAGGCCCCGGCGGTGGTTTCGCGATCGGCGGCCGACGGCGAGCGCGAGTCGCCACGTCTCCCGCTGGAGCCTTTTGGCCACGGCGCCCTCCAGGTCGGCATGGACGATCGTGAGGAAGACATCGATGACGACCACGGCCGCGAGAGCGAAACCTGCCCCGATGGAGAACCAGTGAAGGACGGTCATCGCCTCTCCCTAGCAGACCTGGCTCTCTGGGTCTTGCTCTATGGGCAGGGACTCGGGGCCACCAGCTACGAGACGGTGCCTTCGGTGATGGTCTCGATCATGGAGAAGTAGAAGTCGGGTCGATCGAGAACACAAGCCTCAGACCTCGGATCGAAAGCTTCGGCCCACTGGTTCTGTTCCTCTTCTGACAGGTATCGCAGCGACATACGGCCGTACCATTCGGCGTTGGACCTGATGTATCGCTTGGTCGCAGGGGACAGCGGAGCGACCTTTTGGATGGCGTAGCTCCGGGTCGACACATCGGCAAAGCCCGCCTGCCGGAACATGCCGTGCATCTTGCGTCCGACGAAGTTGTCGAATCTTGAGCCGTCAGCGCCATCATTTAGGGCCAGCGCCACTCCCGTCAGCACCTTGAGCGTCAAGGCGGGATCGACGGGATGGAAGATCACCGCGCCTCCGTCGAACTCCTTCGAGATGACTCGTCCACCAACTCTCGTGATGTCCTTGTGCCGGCTCAGGATCTCGAGACTGTCCTCCGCGTAACAGAAGCAGTTGCCGAGAAAGACGACATCGAAGACCCGTCTGTCGAAGGGAAGCAGCCTGAACTCCCCAAGGACGAGATCGATGATGGCGCCGAGCGGGTCCTCCTTCAAGGCGGCGCGGGCGTAGCCGAGGAGCTCGGGCGAGAAATCGAGAGCGGCGATGCGGCCGTGAGGATGGACCTTCTCGGCGAACATGCGGCTCCACAGCGCCGGTCCGGATGCTGAGTCGAGCACCCTGTCCCCTGGTCGGAGCTGGAGATCGTCCACCATCTGGAGTCGCTCCTCCTCCTTGGCCTCGTGGTGGTCGAGCAGCCAATCCACCGAAGAGAGCTGGAGCCCTCGCGCGTTCTCGGACATTCCCATGCAGCGTCCCCCTTGCATTGGGTTAACAGTCTTCCCTGAATCCCGCCGTGCCGACGCTCCGCGGCGCGGCCTGGGTCTTCCTGAGGGCTGGTTGGCTGCGCTTCCGAGACTGATCGGCGCGCAACGAGTCGCGCTCCCTCAGTCCGCCGTCATTTCCAGACAACTCCCCTCGCACGCGTGACTCCCGCCTCACAGGCACCGCCGCCCGTGATGTGGCGACACCTTAGGTCGCCTCTGGTCAACGTCCTCGGGTTGACCGGCATCCTCCCCCGACGGTCAGCCCACGCCGTTTCCCACCCTCATCGCGCCGCTACAGCCCGTAAAGCCAGGCGCTCCTCCGCGCCGTTCACCCGTTTGCGGTTCGGGCGGCAGGAACTCGATTACACTCCCGATCCCACGGCGCTCGGGCGAGAGATCGGCTGAGCATAAGCGTAACCAGTAGACGGGTGCGCGTAGGCGGCCTCGGTCCACAGAGCAGGGCCCGTCGAGCATCGGCAAGGCAGGGGAGAGTTTGGTCGACGTCTCGGTCCCGTCCTCCCTGAGGGACTTTCTCATCCCCAGAGCTCGGAACATCCTTCGCTCTTTGTCAACTTCTGATGTTTGGTCTCGACCCGCGGCTGCCGGCATCCTCTTGGCTGGGCTCGTCGCCGGCTCGCTCGCCCTTCGCTTCGAGCAATTGGGGACGGCGCTGTGGGGGGACGAGGGCATCTCCATCGGGATCGCCTCGCACCCCCTGGGGGACCTTGCTGACGTCTTGGCGAGAGACGGCTCACCTCCTTTGTACTACGTCCTCTTGCGGGGGTGGATGGGGGTCGTGGGGCGCTCGGAGACGCAAACCCACGCCCTGTCCCTCATCCTGGCTCTGGCCACTATCCCCTTGGGGCTGTGGGCCGGCTGGAGCCTTTTCGGGCGGCGGGTCGGATGGACCTTGGCCGTGCTGGCGGCCACGAATCCGTTCCTCACTGAGTACAGCGGCGAGACCCGGATGTACACCCTCGTGGCTCTCCTGGCTCTGGTCGCGACCGCGTCGTTCGTCCATGGGTTCGCTTTCGACCGGCGGCGCTACCTTCCGCTCTTCTTCGGGAGCTTGCTGCTGTTGCTCTACACGCACTACTGGGGCCTGTACTTTGCGGTGGCAGCAGCACTGGGCCTCGTCCCGTGTTTCTTCGCTTCTGACGATCGTCGGCGGCTCCTGCGCGACGCATGCTTGGGCTTCGCCGCCGTCGCCCTGTTCTACCTCCCGTGGCTCCCTACGTTCCTCGAGCAGCAGAGGCACACCGGTGCTCCATGGTCGTGGGCGCCGGCTCCGCGCGAGGCGCTGTCCGCCCTCGCGTACGCACTAGGCGACAGGCGGGAGCGCGTTCTCGTCGCCTTGGTGCTGACCGCTGGCGTTGCCCTCGTGCCCCTTGTCCGGGCGATCCGGGGCCGTGAAGGGGCAGCGGTGGCTGGAATCGCCCTCTTGGGTTCGCTCCCTCTGGCAGCTGGTTGGATGGTTTCGCAGATGAAGCCCAATTGGGCGCAGCGCTACCTCGCCATCGTGCTGCCTCCGCTGTTGCTCCTCGCCGCCCTGGGCATCGTCCGCAGCAAGGTCCCCGGCATAGTCGCCCTCGTCATCATTCTGCTCATCTGGGTTCAACCGCTGGATCGTCTTACCGGGGCCCGGCCCGCGATCGACCCTGAGGGCCAGTCGCCCGACCGGCGGCTGGCGAGCGTGGTCCGTCCCCATCTCACGCCAGGCGATGTGGTGGTCGCCATGCAGATGGAGGAAGTGCCGGTGTTGCGTTACTACCTGGGACCCCGGTTCCAATTCGCCGACCCAACCGGTCCTGTGCGCGACCCGCAGCTCGTGGACTGGCG
>JALZEC010000058.1 GCA_030862235.1 Actinomycetota bacterium
GTGAGAGACGCGGCGTAAGCCCTTGGGGCGGTGTGCCAGCCCGACCTGGCGCGGTCACGTAGGCACCGTCTGGCGCCGTGTAGCCCCTCGTGCCATTAGCCCTGATCCTTCACCGTTGGGCCTCACAGGGAAGCTCCTCCAGGACCGCGCGCCGTTCCGATGTCAGGGCGTCATTTCGGCGAGCGAACGCCGACGACATCGCCCGCTTCCTGGCCCAAGGCCAATCCCGAGCACTGGCCGGAGGGGGAGATGACCAAGATGATGCGAGACCACCTCGACCTCACCCTCGAGGAGGCCACCGCCCGCCTCGGCGGAGACTGGGCCGGCGACGTCGTGGCGTACGACCGAGTAGTGGCCGAGATCCTTTCGATGGCCGACATGCTGGCGGACGGCATCATCGCTCAGTTCCCGGAGCGGTTCTCCTGAGGGGGGTGCCCTAGTGCGCAGGGGGCGGGGCGTCGCTCCGCCCCCTGTAGCTCTCGGCGATGCACTCAGACCACGGGCATGGGAAACGCAACTCCGGGTTCGCCACTCGGTCTCTATGGCTAATAGCAGTTGACATAGAGGACCACCGGGACGAGTATGAATAGCAACAGCTCGCGTTAGAGAGGTCTCGATGACCACGATCACCGGCACCGACGCAGCCTGCCGGCACGTCTGGGCACGACGGGACGATCTCGCCGATCCCACCTCCCAGGCCCTCGCCGCTGGAAGTGATCCTCCGGTTGGGCGCGCTGCGCTGCGTGGGGCGGCCATCGGCTTCTGCCTCGTCGCCGTCGCCGTGACCGTGAGCATCAACCACTGGTCCGACGCCGGACTAGGCGCGGCGCTCGGGATGGGGCTGTTCGTCGGGGTCTGGGGAGGATGCGGGTTCGGGGGAATGCTCGGGGCGACCCTGTGCCTGGCCCATGCCGACGAGCTCGAGCACGCGAAGGCGTCGCCCGGAAGGGACGAACCGACCTATGGCCGCCCGCCGGTGCCGACGAAGACGGCCCAGCATCGTGCGAACCAACCAGTGCTCTGGCAGCCGCTCGACGGGGGGGGCGCTGTGACTTCGGTCGTCGGCGGGAAGGCGGCCGCCCTCGACCGGCTGGTCGAGAACGGCGCGCTGGTCCCGAGAGCGGCAGCTCTCACCGTCGAGGCCTATCGATCCTTCGTCGACAGCGCCGTCTTGGGCCCCTTCCTCGCCGCCCTCCCCACGGGCGCCGACCCGAGCCGCCTCCTCGAGCTCGCCGAGGACGTCCATGGCCCCTTCCTCGAGGCCCGGCTACCACCGGCCGTCGCAGAGGCCATAGGTCAGGCCTACCAGCACGCGTCAGCCGGCGGTGTGGTGGCCGTGCGGTCCTCGGCCGTTGCTGAGGACCTCGCCTCGGCTTCCTTCGCCGGGCAGTACCGCAGCTTCCTCGGCGTCGGCCAAGACGGCTTGGAGCGGGCGGTTCGGCTGTGCTGGGCGTCGCTGTGGGCACCGGGGGCGCGCGCCTATCGCCATGCCCAGGGCTTCGAAACGTCTGACCTCGCCATGGGCGTGGTCATCCAGACGATGGTGGAGGCGGAGCGCAGCGGCGTCGTCTTCACCCTCGACCCGACCGGTTCGGACCCAGGCCTAGTGCGCGTCGAGGCGGTGGAGGGGCTGGGTGAGCGCCTCGTCTCCGGTGAGGTGACACCCGAAGTGTTCCATGTGCGCCGCTCCGACTTGACTGTCCTCGAGGACGACGGTCTGCCCTTCTTACCCGAGCTGGTTCGACGAACGCTCGAGATCGAGGAGAGCATGGGTGGTCCCCAGGACATCGAGTGGAGCCTCGCCGACGGCCGGCTGTACGTGCTACAGGCCCGCCCCGTCACAGGAGGATTCGCGTCGCAAAGTGACGGGTTCGACACGCCGCCGGTGTCCGGCGCGACCTTCACGCCCGCGGGTGTGGGGGAGATGCTGCCCGGCGCGCTCCCGCCGCTGCTCTGGACGATCAACGCCCCCATGCTCAACGACGCCTTCATCACCCTCTTCGCGCGCCTCGGGATCCGGCCTGCCGGCCCGAGCCAGCCGATGGTCGGCCGCTTCCGGGGCCGGGCGGCCCTGAACCTGTCGCTGCTGAAGGCGGCCGCCCGCCGGATGCCTCGGGGTTCGGAGGTCGAGGTGGAGCGCCAGTACCTCGGCCGGGTGATCAGCGAGGAGACGCGGCATCCCCCACTGCGGGTGCGGGAGCGCGTCACCCGCGTCGGGCCCGCCCTGCGGGCGCTGCGGCTACGGCGACGCCTCGTGGTCGACGCTGAGGTGTTCGGGGAGGCGGCAGCCCTGGCCCTGACCCTTGACCCCGACCTCGCACGGACGCCGACGGCGTCCCTCGT
>JALZEC010000088.1 GCA_030862235.1 Actinomycetota bacterium
CCACCTCGCCGTGCCCACGCCGTAGTCGGGCATGTACGGCCGCTCGGACCGAGGTGCAGCCATCAGCGCTCCTCGTCGTACCACCGCCGGAGCCGGTCGACGATGGCTCGGAAGGTGCCGTCCTCCACGCTGGCCAGAAGCGTGCCCTCCGAGAACCTGTCCGCCCGGGATATGGCGGTGACGAGGCGGACGGCTTCCGCCACGGCTGCCGTCTCCAGGCCTCGTCCCGATGGGTAGCGGGCCAGCCCGCCCCACGCCGGCCAGTCGAACGGTTCGCTGGCCCCGAGCCGGTAGATGGCGGCGATGATCCGCTCGACGCTGGCCCCGTAGATCACGTAGGGCATCTGGATGATCGGCTGCTCGACCCCGTCGACGGTGATCGTGCGCAGCTGTTCGCCCCCCGCCCATCGTCCCGGCTCCGGCTCGTCGTCCAGCTCGGCGATCGCCTCCCAGACCTCCTGCCACCGCTCCTCAGGCGCGGCGCGGAGCCGCTGCTCGATCTCATCGTCGCTGAGCCCGTCGGTCATCTCCTCCGACGGTACGACAGCAGCGTGACGGTCAGGGGGTGGAAGGTCCCCGGGGGGCCGCGGGGCCGGTCGCTGCGGTGCCGTTCCGGGACATCTCTGGAGGCGAGTACGAACCGTCCTCAGGTTGCCGGACCTGGACGGCGGTGGCCAGCGCGGCGAAGAGCCGGCCGGCCTTCCTGCTCGACAGCTCCAGCCTCCGAACGCGATCGTCGAGTTCGTCCAGTCGCCCGTCCGAACAACCGGTGGCGCAGGCGATGTTGGTGCCTCCGACCGCGCCGACGAGATCTCGGCGCAACTCGAGCACTGCGGCCTCTAACGGGGCGATGCGTTCCAGGCCCTCGACGGCGGCGGCCGAACGGGCGGCGACGAACTCAGCCACCGCGTCCAGCTCCCGGTACACCCCCTCCAGGTCGCCGGGAGCGGGGGCTTGAGCGGCGAGGCGCTCGGCGTGACGACGGACCACGTCCTCCACCGTGGCCACCAGCCGCTCTTCGTCCACCACGGGCGTCCGCGCCGACGCCGCCGGAGGTCTCTCCGTCGTCTTCGCTTCCAAGACGGCCAGCCGGCGCTGGGCAGCCGCCAACTCCCGCTGGAGCTCATGCAACTGGCGGTCAGATGGGCCGGCCGGCCCGCCCACCGGTCCCGCCCGGTGGATCCCCATCGCCGTCGCCCTCTGCTGGGCCGAGCCGAGCTGGTCGACCGATCGTTGGAGGTTTGTCAGCTTCAGGGGGAGGAAGTCCAACTGCCGCAGCCGCTCCTCGAGGGCGTCGAGTCGGGCGGAAGCCTGCGAGTGGCTCTCCGCCACTCGCGCCTCGAGCTGTTCGAGCCTCGAGTCGTCCCCAGAGGGCGCTGGCGGGCTGGCCGGCTGCTGCGTCTCGGCCGCTTCGAGCCGCTCGAGCCGCCGCTCGACCCCCGTCAGCCGGGAGGACAGCCGGGTGAACGCCCGGCTGCACTCCTCGATGGCCCACGCCACCCAGAGGAGGCCGCGGTAGATCCCGTCCTGGTCCGCAGGCGATGACGGGAATGAGGGTCGAGGACGGCCGGAGGGTGACGTCGGCGCGGGAGGGGAGACGACTGGTGGCCGGCGGGACTCGCCCGAATCTCTTTTCGAGTACGGGTCGGCGACGGCCTCGGGGAGATCGGCGCCACCGGTTGGTCCAGGCGGCACAGGAGGCGAGTCGACGTCCCCGTTCTGGGCCAGACCGGGCGCGCCGAGCCCGAGCGCTCCCTGCGCCAGACGCGTCGACCCACCTTCGTTGGTGACGCGGACCGCCCGTGGCGCCAACACGACGGGCTCGCCCGGGCGCACGCCCGGCATCTGCCCGTTTCTGGACGTCATGGCCCGTTCCCCCCGTCCCCGCCGTGTCCGACGACCTTATCCAATGTGCCTCTTTCATCACAATGACTGGCGAGGTCGAGGGAGTTATCCACAAATGGTGCGGCCGGCCTGTGGAAAAGCGGTGGCTACCCCTGCAGGGCGGCCATGAGCTCGCGCTTCCGGTCCTCGGGGAGCTCGCGCCAATCCAGATCGAGCAAGGCGCCCTCGAGAGCCCACAGGAGGTTGAGTGTGGGATGGCCACCGGCCTCCAGGACCCGCTGGTAGGCTTGGACGCTGCCCACGTGGTCGAGCTCTTCGGGCGTGGTGATCCCCGCCATCTCCAGCATCCGCTCGCTGGCCGGGCCGAGATTGCGGAGGTCTCGAAGTCGCACCGGCGTCAGTCAAGCATCCCTGGTCGAGGCGCGGATCCGGCGCCGGTATTTGCTGAATACGACGTCGAGATTGTCCTCAGTGCGTCCGAGGTCATCGGCCTTTTGGGGCTGACCGAACATCCCGAGGCGGATGGTTCCGGGAGACGTGGCGCCCCTGCGAGGCTGGGAGTCCCCCGGCGAGGTGGAGGGTTGATATGTGACCTAATAGTCACATATACTCCTCGTAGTGGATGACGACGCCGTGTTCCGGGCCCTGGCCGATCCCACCCGGCGCCTGCTCCTCGACCGCCTGCGCCAGCGCGACGGCCGTACCCTCACTGACCTCGAGTCGGAACTGCCCATGACCCGCTTCGGGGTCATGAAGCACGTCCGCGTGCTCGAGGAGGCGGGACTCGTCGTCGCTCGCAAGGTTGGCCGCGAAAAGCACCACTACCTGAACCCCGTTCCGATCCAGCGGGTGGCCGACCGCTGGGTGGGGCGGTTCCGGGAGGCCGCCGGTCTCCTGGTCGATCTCAAGGATGCCCTGGAGGGGACGATGACCATGACCGACGAGACGCAGGCGCCGCCGGCGCACGTCTTCCGTACCTACATCCGCACGACGCCCGAGATGCTGTGGCGGGCGATCACCGAGAGCGAGTTCACCACCCGCTACTACTTCGCCTCGACGATCGAATCGACGTGGGAGCCGGGCGCGCCCTACGAGATGAAGATCGACGGGAGGCTGGCCGTCGACGGGGAGGTCCTCGAGGTCGACCCGCCTCGGCGGCTCGTCCAGACCTTCCGCCAGCACTGGGACGACGCCAGCCTGGGCGACCGCACTAGCCGGGTGACGTGGGAGATCGAGCAGCAGGGGCCGATGTGCCGGCTGACCGTCGTTCACGACGGCTGGTCCTCGACGGAAGGGATGTATCAGTCGGCCCAAGAGGGATGGCCGCTGATCCTGTCCGGCCTCAAGACCCTCCTCGAGACGGGGGAGCCGCTCGCGGGCTGAGCGACGACCGGAGGACGCCTTCGCCCCGCGCCACGACGTGGTGCGGGGTCCAATCCCTCGGAGCGTTCCGGCCGCTCGCGCTAGGGTTCGGCAGGAATGGCTCGGCTGTCGCCGGACAACGTGCAACGGGCAAAGGACCTGATCGCCCTGTACCCGCGGCCCCGGTCGGCCCTCCTCCCGATCCTGCACGTGGCCCAGGAGCAGGACGGCTGGGTCACCCCCGAAGCCATCGAGCACGTGGCTGAGCTGGTAGACCTCACGCCGGCCGAGGTGTACGGCACGCTCACGTTCTACGACATGTTTTTCACCCACCCGGTGGGCCGTCACCTGATCGCCATCTGCACCAACCTTGCCTGCATGATCAACGGGGCCTACGAGCTGCTGGCCCACGCCGAGGAGCGGCTCGGGATCGCCACGGGCGGCACGACCGAGGACGGCGAGTTCACCCTCGAGGACGCCGAGTGCATCGCCTACTGCGGGGAGGCCCCGTGCCTGGCAGTGAACTGGCGGTTCTTCGGCAACGTGACCAACGACGACTTCGACCGGCTGGTCGACGACCTCAAGGCCGGGCGCCTGGCGGAGGAGGTGCCGCCCCACGGCACCCTCTGCCGGGTCCGGCGCGACGCGCCTCCGCCCCTCAGCGCTCCGAGCGGGCAGGGGGGCGGCCAGAGCGGGGCACCGGCCGGAGGCCGTCCGGGCGGGCTCGGTCTGGGAGGGTAGGCCATGATCACCGACGCCCCGGCCATCATCACCGCCCGGCACCACATCCCCGAGTCCTGGACGCTGCGCACGTACCTGGACAACGGGGGCTACGAGGGGCTCCGCAAGGCCTTGACCATGGAGCCGGAGGAGATCGGCGAGCAGGTGCTCAAGGCGAGCCTGCTCGGGCGGGGCGGGGCGGGGTTCGAGGCGGGCAAGAAGTGGACGATGCTGGGCGACGACCGGCCCATCTACCTGGTGGTCAACGGCGACGAGAGCGAGCCGTGCACGTTCAAGGACCACATGCTGATGGAGGCCGACCCGCACCAGATCGTGGAGGGCACGCTCATCTGCGCCTACGCCGTCGGGGCGGCCCAGGCCTTCATCTATGTAAGGGGTGAGTTCGCCCTCGGTCTGGAACGCATGGCCGCGGCCGTCAACGAGGCCTACGCCTACGGCGCCATCGGGCGGAACATCCTCGGGTCCGACTTCTCCATCGACGTGGTCATCCACCCCGGCGCCGGTGCTTACATCTGCGGGGAGGAAACCGGCCTGCTCGAGAGCCTGGAGGGCAAGCGAGGCTTCCCCCGGGAGAAGCCCCCCTGGTTCCCGGCGGCCAAGGGCCTCTACGCCAAGCCGACCATCGTTAACAACGTCGAGACGCTCTCCAACCTGCCGTTCATCGTGCTGAACGGCGGGCAGGCGTTCGCCGACTTGGGCGAGGGCCGCTCGGCCGGCACCCGCCTCTTCTCGCTCTCCGGGCACGTCAAGCGTCCGGCCAACTACGAGATCGAGATGGCCAAGCCGACATTCCGGGAGCTCATCTACGACCCGGCCCTGGGTGGCGGCATCCGCAACGACAACGAGCTGAAGGCGTTCATCCCCGGGGGCGTCTCGGCCCCGTGGTTCGGTCCCGACCAGGTCGACCTGCCGCTCGAACAGGACGCCGTGTCCAAGGCGGGGTCGATGCTCGGCTCGGGCTCCATCATTGTCATGGACCACACCACCTGCATGGTCCGAGCGGCCTGGCGGATCACCCGCTTCTTCCACCGGGAGTCCTGCGGCCAGTGCACCCCTTGCCGCGAGGGCGGAGGGTGGCTGGACAAGGTCATGCGTCGGATAGAGCTCGGTGGAGGGCGCGAGGCCGACCTCGATCTCTTGCTCGACGTGTGCGACAACATTTCCCCCGGCCTGACCTGGCCCCCGGCCAAGACCACGATCTGCGTCCTCGGCCCGTCCATCCCTGCCTCCATCACGTCGGGCATCAAGATGTTCCGCGACGAGTTCCTCATCCACATCAAGGAAGGGGGCTGTCCCTTTGGCTGAGGCGATCGCCGAGAAGGACGAAACGAAGGCCGTCTCCCTCACCATCGACGGCAGGACGGTTGAGGCCAAGTCGGGGGAGATGATCATCGAAGTCGCGGAGCGGAACGGCATCTACGTCCCCCGGTTCTGCTGGCACCCCCGCATGAAGGCGGTGGGCATGTGCCGCATGTGCCTGGTCGAGGTCAACACGCCCAAGGGCTGGATGCTCCAGGTCTCCTGCTACTACCCGGTCAAGGAGGGGATGGAGGTCGTCACCACGTCCGACAAGGTCAAGAAGGCCCAGGACGGGGTGCTCGAGTTCCTCCTCATCAACCATCCTCTCGACTGCCCGGTGTGCGATCGGGGCGGCGAGTGTCCCCTCCAGGACCAGACCTTCGCCTTCGGGCCTGGCGAGAGCCGGTTCGTCGAGGAGAAGCGGCACTGGGCGAAGCCCATCCCCATCAATCCGTTGGTGGCCCTCGACCGGGAACGGTGCATCCAGTGCGCCCGCTGCACCCGCTTCGCCGACGAGGTGGCCGGTGACCCGCTGATCGACTTCGTCGGCCGGGCCGACGTCGTCGAGGTCAACATCTTCGAAGACCAGCCGTTCGACTCGTACTTCAGCGTCAACGTCGTCCAGATCTGCCCGGTGGGGGCGCTCACCGCGACGCCCTACCGGTTCAAGGCGCGTCCCTGGGACCTGGACATGGTGGAGTCAACCTGCACGGCGTGCGCCGTCGGGTGTCGCATCTCGGTCCAGTCCACGTCCAACCGGCTGATCCGCCACCTCGGGATCGATAGTGATCCGGTCAACCACGGCTGGCTCTGCGACAAGGGCCGCTTCTACTACGAGGCGGTCGACAACCCGGCCCGCCTCGGGAAGCCCCTGGTGCGCAAGGGCGACGAGCTGGTCGAGACGACCTGGGGGGAGGCCCTGCGGACGGCGGCTGCCGGCCTTCGCCGGGTCCGCGAGACGAACGGGGCGGGGGGCATCGCCGTCCTGGGCGGCGCCCGTCTGCCCAACGAGGACGCCTACGCCTGGTCCAAGCTCGCGCGGGCCGTGCTCGGCACCGACAACGTCGACTGCCAGATGGGCGACGGCCTGCCGGCGGAGGTGGTGCTCGGCTTGCCGCGGGCCACCATCGACGAGGCGTGCTCGGCCAAGGCTGTCCTCCTCGTCTCACCAGATATCAAGGAGGAGCTGCCCGTCCTCTACGTGCGCCTCCGGACGGCGGCCATCGAAGGGACGACCAAGCTGGTCGAGGTCGTCCCCCAGCCGACGGGACTCTCCAAGCACGCTGCCGTGTCCCTGCTGTACCGGCCGGGCGAGGTGGCAAAGACGGTGCGGGCCTTGCTCGAGCGTTCCGACACCGACGCTCGCCTCAACCGGGCCGCATCGGTCCTGGGTCTCGACGGGACCGACGGAGGAGAAGGCGTGGTCGTGATCCTCGGGCGGCCGTCCGTCGCCGAGGGGGCAGGGGCGCTCGTCGAAGCGGCCGGCCTGCTCGCCAACGCCCTCCCCAACGCCCGCTTCCTGTCCGCCCTGCGCCGAGGCAACGTCCACGGCGCCCTCGACATGGGTCTCGCTCCGGGGGTTCTCCCGGGCCGGGTCTCGCTGGAGGACGGCCGCGACTGGTACTCGTCGGCCTGGGGCACCCTGCCGGCGGCACGGGGGCTGGACGCGCAGGGAATCCTCGAGGCGGCCGACGCCCACCGGGTCCAGGCCCTGGTCCTCGTCGGCGCCGATCCGCTGTCCGACTTCCCCGACCGGGCGCTGGCCCGACGTGGTCTCGCCGGCGTGGGATTCACCGTTGCCGTCGACACGTTCGTCAACGCCTCTCACGCCCACGCCGACGTCATCCTGCCGGCGGCCACGTTCGCTGAACGGGGGGGAACGACCACCAACCTGGAGGGCCGGGTCACCCGCCTGGCTCCGAAGGTCACCGCTCCCGGCACCGCGCGGCCCGACTGGATGATCGCCGCCGAACTGGCCCGTCATCTAGGAGGCGACCTCGGCTTCGGCTCCCTGGACGCCATCGCCCGGGAGATCGAGCGGCTGGCCCCGTCCCACGCCGGCGTGACCCCCGACGTCCTCTCGCAGCCCGGACGGCGCGATGGCGTGGTCGTCCCGCTCCCCTCGGAGGGGGCGCCGATGACCGAAGGTCCCAAGCGCGCCTTCGAGCAGATCGAGGTCGCCTCGACCCATCGCCACCTCGGAAGCGTCATGCTGGAGAGCGACCCGGCAGGTAAGGGTGGGCCGCTCGAGCCCGTTCCCGCTGACCCGCACATCCCGCCTCCCGCCGACCGCTCGTCCCGCCCTCCGCTGCTGCGCTTCACCGGCCCGGTCGCCACCCGCCCGGCGCCGCCGGTGGACGCCTACTCCCTGCGCCTGGTGAGTGGTCACCGGCTCTACGACAACGGAGTGCTCGTCCAGCAGTCACCCGCCCTCGCCCAGCTGGTCAAGCCCGGGATGCTGCGGGCGAACCCCTACGACCTCGATCAGCTCGGCATCCGGCCGGGCGAGCGAGTGCGGGTGACTTCACCCCGCGGGACGCTGGTGGTGGAGGCCGTCCGTGACCCGTCGATGCCCCGAGGATCGGCCTCCCTGCCTCTCAACACCCCGGGGGAAGGGGCCGCCGATCTGATCGACGCCGCCCAGCTCGTGACCGAGATCCGCCTGCAGTCCCACGGAGACGGGGCATGACCGCCGGAGACCCGCTCTTCGCCGAGGGCGTCGACCTGACCGTCGTCCTCATCGTCCTGGCCAAGGTGCTGGTGATCTTCGGGTTCCTCCTGGTGTCCGTCATGATGCTGGTTTGGTTCGAACGCAAGATCGTGTCGGACATGCAGAACCGCATCGGTCCCAACCGGGCCGGCCCCTGGGGAATGCTCCAGACGATGGCCGACGGCATCAAGCTCTTCTTCAAGGAGGACTTGCTGCCGAGGGAGGCCGACCGCCGCGTCTACCGGGTGGCCCCCTACCTCTCGATCATCCCGGCGTTCGGGGCGTTCGCCATCGTCCCCGTGGGCGGGACGATCTCCATCGCCGGCCGAGAGACCTACGCCCAACTGGCCGACCCGCCCATCGGGATCCTGTTCCTGCTGGCCATGTCGTCCATCGCGGTGTACGGCGTGATCCTGGCCGGGTGGTCGTCGGGGTCGAAGTACCCGCTGCTGGGCTCGGTGCGGGCGTCGGCCCAGATGGTGTCCTACGAGGCGGCGATGAGCCTGTCGGTGGCGGCTGCCGTTCTGGCCGCCGGATCGCTCTCGACGCGGGACATTGTGGACGCCCAGGCCACGTGGCAGTGGAACCTGTGGACGCTGGGCGTGGTCCCCTTCGTGATCTTCGTCATCGCCGCCACCGCCGAAGTCAACCGGGCTCCCTTTGACTTGGTGGAAGCAGAGCAGGAGTTGGTCGGCGGCTTCCACACGGAGTACTCGTCCATCCGGTTCGCCCTCTTCTTCCTGGCCGAGTACATGAACGTCATCACCATCTCGGCCATCGCCATCACCCTGTTCCTGGGAGGCACGGCGGGGCCACGGATCGGCTTCCTCGAGGACCTCTGGCCGACCGTCTGGTTCTTCGCCAAGCTCCTGGTGTTCCTCTTCTGTTACGTGTGGCTGCGGGCGACCCTGCCCCGGTTGCGGTACGACCAGCTGATGGACCTCGGGTGGAAGGTGTTGATCCCCCTCGCACTCTTCTGGCTCCTGCTCATCGGCGCCCTGCGAGTGGGCGAGGACGAGGGGTGGGAGACTTGGTGGGTGCTGGCCGGTGGCGCAATCGCGTTGCTGGTCGGGCTGAGCGCCCTCAACGCTGCCGTGCGAATGGGCGATCGGGTGACGCAGGAGGTCCAGGCGTCCGGGGAGGCCACGTTCTGATGGGATTCAAGGACGGGTTCAAGGTCACGTTCCGACAGATCGGTCACGAAGTCACCACCGAGTACCCCGACGAGAAACGCCCCAAGCCAGTCCGCTTCCACGGCCGGCACGTCCTGAACCGCTACGAGGACGGGATGGAGAAGTGCATCGGCTGCGAGCTCTGCGCCGGCGTGTGTCCCGCCCGCTGCATCTACGTCCGGGGGGCCGACAACCCGCCCGAGAACCCCGTTTCCCCCGGTGAGCGCTACGGCTTTGTGTACGAGATCAACTACTTGCGGTGCATCCACTGCGATCTGTGCGTCGAGGCGTGCCCGACCGAGGCCATCACCGAGTCGAAGATGTTCGAGTACTCGTTCACCAACCGCGAGGACGCCATCTACACGAAGAACGAGCTCATCGTGGACGACAACGGCATCCCCCAGAAGCTGCCCTGGGAGGACTGGCGGGAGGGCGAGGAGCTGCACACCTCGGCATGGGTGCGGGCCACTGCATCCAACGGCGCTGCCGCGTACGAGGGCGTGGTCGCCTGGTCGGCCGATCTCGGGTTCGGGGTCCGTCCCGGGGAGAAGGGCCAGAGGGGCGAACAGCCGGGCCATGCCCCGCCGTCGACGGCCAATGTGGCAGAGCGCTCTCCCGACGTGGACGAGGCGACCGAGCGCACCATGCTCGAGGACGCCACCAAGTCCAGTCCCACAGGGACGGCTCGTTGATGGACTGGTTCATCTTTGTCGTAGCCGGACTGGCCTCCCTGGGTGGGGCGGTCGGCGTCGTCCTGTCCCGCAACCCCGTGCACGCGGCGTTGTCCCTGGTCATGACCCTGTTCGCCGTGGCCGTGCTGTTCGTCGCCCAGGAAGCCCACTTCCTGGCCGCCGTGCAGGTGATCGTCTACGCCGGGGCCATCGTGGTGCTCTTCCTCTTCGTGATCATGCTGCTCGGCGTCGACCAGTCCGAGAACCTCGCCGTGGAGCCGCTGAAGGGCCAACGCCCGCTGGCGGTCATGGCCACCGTCGTGGTGCTGCTCGAGGTCCTGCTGCTGGCCCGGACGGAGTGGGCGACCGGTGCCCCGTCGGTGGCGGGCGCGGCGAGCGGTCCCGGCTCCAACGTGGAGAAGATCGCCAGCGTCCTGTTCACCCGGTACCTGCTCCCGTTCGAGGTCACCTCCATCCTCCTGGTCATCGCCGTCGTGGGCGCGGTCGTGCTCGCCCGGCGGATACCGACCAGCGGGGTTCGCAGCGCCGAGGAGGTGTCCCGGTCGACATGAGCGTTCCCGGCGCCTGGTACCTGGGTTTGGCGGCGGTGCTGTTCACCGTGGGCGCCCTTGGCCTCTTGGTCCGCCGCAACGTGCTCGTCATGTTCATGTGCGTGGAGCTCATGCTCAACGCCGTCAA
>JALZEC010000095.1 GCA_030862235.1 Actinomycetota bacterium
TCGGCGTCCTTGACGCCTTCGAGGGTGTAGAGGGCGATCTCACGCTCCATAGGGAATCTCCTCCCGATCCCGGGACAGGCGCTGGCCGCTCCCGGAGTAAGCCGAATTGGGGTCGATGCGGGTACGGACGCCGGGGTCCTTGCTGGTCTTGGAGTGCATGTAGCGGTAGGAGCCGGTGTTGAGGCAGATCTGGTCGAACTCGCCTACCAGCCGTTCGAGCAGGGGGTCGGGCAGGCGGCCCCGGTTGATGGCGACGAAGAACAGCACCTCGACCCAGCGCTCATCCTTCGGGTCGCCCTGCGAGAGGTACTCCGAGCGGATGCCCTTCAGGTACAGGGTGATGACCGAGAAGCAGCGGTGCTGCTCCCGGTACTCCCGGAGGAGGTCGAGCAGGCGGCGGCACACCTCGTCGAGCCGGGACTGCCGGCAGATGGCAACCAGGTAGCGCGTGGGGTCCCCCACCGAGGCGTCGAGGATCTTGTCCGAGAAGGACTCGGCGTTCTTCTGGGTGGCGAAGGGTGGGCTGTAGACGATCCCGAGCAAGCCGACGTACTTGAGGGCCTGATCGATGGCCTTGGGCAGCCTGCCGGCGACGAATCCCAGCCCGTGCAGGAAGCCGTAGGCCACATCGTTCTGCAGCCGGGCGGCGGGGGTGTTGTCCGTCTCCACGTACTCCGAGAACTGGCCGATCTGGAGCTTCCCTCCGTCCACCCACATGCCCCGCAGGAACTTGACGTCGGCCGGCGGACGGCCGAGCAGCCGGTCGGCGGCAGACAGGAAGTCGTCCAGGCTCTTGTAGTGGGTCTGCCGGTTCCGCCACAGGGTGGCGTACTTGTCCACCCGCTCGACGTTGATCGTGAGCGTGCAGATCACGCCGTACCGGCCGAGCCCGAGCAGGACCTTGTAGAACTGGTCGGCGTTCTCCGTGCGGCTGCACCGCACCACCTGGCCGTCCCAGGTCACGTACTCGAACCGCTCGAGCACGTCGACGAACAGGCCGTGGCGGAACGAGGAGGCGCTGATCCCGCCCACCGAGGCGAAGCCGCCCGTGGTCACGTGGGCGTGGTCGCCGATCACCTTGAGACCGAGGCCGCGGGCGGCGAGCACGTCGTCCACGTCGGCCGACGCGGCGCCGGCCTGGACGGTGGCGGTCATGGCCTTCTCGTCGACCTCGAGCACCTTGTTCAGCTTCTCGGTGAGGAGAAGCGTGCCGTCGGTGACGACGAGATCGTTGCTGGAATGGCCG
Source organism: Actinomycetota bacterium (assembly GCA_030862235.1). GTDB lineage: Bacteria > Actinomycetota > Acidimicrobiia > Acidimicrobiales > AC-14 > JALZEC01. The sequence goes on from JALZEC010000095.1 coordinate 1,247, forward strand.
TGGGCCCGCACGGTCAGCGTCTCCCCGAGGGCCTTGGCCTCCTTGACCGCGGTGACCACGTCCTCGGTCGTTTGCGGCAGGTAGATCCGCAGCGGGAACCGGGGGGCCTGGTCGGGATCGGCGACCCTGGCCCAGTCGTAGCCCAGGCTGTCGATGCTGTCGTGGACGAACGTCTCGTGGCTGTTGATGCGTTTCCGCCAGTTGGCGGGTGCTGTGACCATGTCAGCCCTCCCGTTCGCCGACCCGCGCGGCCAAGGCCCGGCCCAGGTCGTCGTAACCCTTGACTATCAGTTTGCCGACTAATCGGGCCGTCGGCTTGGCGAGGAAGCCGCTCATGGCCTCGGTCTGGACCAATCGGGTCCGGCTCCCCTCGAGGGGCTCCAGCCGGAAGGACCGGAGCACGTCCAGTAGGGGCGCCGGCACCAGCTGCTTGCTCCGCCACCGCAGCTCGCGGGGTGGGTCCACCACCCGGACCTGCTGGCGCATGGGCATGACCACCGGACCCAGCCGAAGCTTCATCCGGATCTCCCGGCCCGGCTCGAGCGAGGAGCCGGGTCGCACGGCGAAGAGGGTGGGGTTCCACGTGTCCCATCCGGCGAGATCGGAAAGGATCTCCCAGATCTGCTCCGGGGGGGCGTCGAGAACCGTCTCGCTGCGCAGGACGATGTCCGAGGCCACGAGGGCTAGGTGGTCCTCGGGGGCGCGGACCCGTCCCCGGCGGCACCGGCGGCCACCTCTGTCGGCGGGGTCGCCGAGGCCGGTTCGGCGCCACCTGCGGCGGTCTGGGGAGTCGACGGCGCGACGACGACGGGGGGCTCGATCAGGCGGGGCGGGCTGTGCGGGCCGTTCGGCTCGAACCACGGCTCGTGGCGCTCACCCTCGGTGCGGAGCTTCCACGTGCGGCACGTCTTCTCGACGCCGATGGGATAGATGGTGAGCACACCCTGCTCGTCCAGGTGCAGACGGAGGAAGCACTTCCAGTCGGGGATCTTCTGAGCGGCGAAGAGCTCGTTGCTGTTGCAGCCGAAGTGGTCGGCCACGAAGAGGTAGGCGGCCGTCAGCATCGACCCGACCAACCCGCCGACCACGCCGAGCACGGCGAAGAACGCGATCCAGAAGGCCGGGCTGCTGAGATCGGCGAGCGCCCAGGCCGCCAGGCGGATGGAGGCGACGATCACGACGAAGTGCAGGAGGGCATGGATGCCGCCGAGGGTCCACCGCTTGAGGGCGGACTCCTTCTGGGTGAAGGTGGCCAGGCTCAGGGCCATCACCGTCAGGGCGACCACGCCGAGGGTGCTGCGGAGCAGGACGCTCACGATGTCCAACGCCGAGAGCGCCGTGAGCCGCTCGGCGATGCTCCCCTGCCCCCGCAGGGCGGAAGCGACGAGCCATCCGAACACAACGTGGACGGCGCCGATCAGACCCCAGAACCCGACGTTCTGGAAGGGCAGGGCGAAGATCCCCTTGCGGAGCTTCATCGACTGCTTCCGGCTGGGGAACGCCCTGGCCAGGCGATACCGGTCGGATGGCGACGTCTTGCCCGGGTCGCGGGACGTAGCCGGCGGCAGCTCGAGCTCGTCGGGAAGGTGGTGGGTGTTGGACAGGTAGGCGCCGCCACCGCCGGCGGTGATCAACTCCCGTCCCCCACGATTGGCCTGCTCGTACCGGGCGTAGTGGTGGGTGTCGCCGGTGAGGTACAGCCGTACTTCGGCTCCCCGCTGGCGGACGATCTTGCGGTCGACGTAGTCGAGGTTGACGAACGCCTCGGGATGGTCGAGGTTGCACTTGACCCAGCTCGGCTTGGCCGAGCAGAGGATGATCGAGTCCCCCTTCTGCAGCTGGGGCCCCACGACCTCGTCGAAGTACCGGAGCTGAGGCTCGTCGATGTAGTTGTCGAACTGGATGTCGATGCCCCACAGCCACCAGTTGTGGGGGAGGCGGAGGGCGAAGTAGCTGCGGGTCTGCTGGGTCTTCCAGCCGCCGATCCAGTCGTGCTGGCAGAACACCCGCATGAACGACGTCAGGCCGTCGTACCAGTCGTGGTTGCCCGGGATGGCGTACAGGTGGCGGTCGGTGTAGCTCCACGGCAGGGCAGCCCGGTACGGCCCCACCAGCCGGTCCTCGTACTCCTCCTTGGAGGCGGACGGGTAGACCTGGTCCCCGCCCATGATCAGCAACCTGCCCATCTCGGTCGGGACCGGCGCGCTGCCACTCCGTTCGGGCCCGGAGCCGCCACCCATCAGATCGGGTGGCTCCACGTCGAGCTTGGGTGCGGCCAACAGGTGGGCCATGTGGTAGGTGGCAGCGAACCCGTCGCCCAGGTCGGAGATGTAGTCGATCCATAGGTCGGCATGGGCCGAGTAGTCGACCGGCTCGCTCTTCTGGAGAGCGGCCTGGAGCTCCCGCTTGTCGGCGTAGGCGCCGAAGATCCCCGAGAGCAGGACGCGCATCCCCGTGGCGGCCAGCTCGCTGGGCGAGAGCCAAGAAACCATTGGCTTCATGTCGAACCCCAGCTCGCGCGATGACTCGTTGCGGGGCCGAGGCGGAGGAGTGGTCTCCATGTCAGGTCTCCGTGGTGCTGACGCTCTCCTCGACGCGGCCGCCGTAGACGTCCCAGAGCTTTCCCAGGAAGAGCTTGCCGAAGGCGACCAGGGCCTTGAGCTGGTCCCCGGCGCTGCCTCCCCGCGTGCGGAACGTCGTGAGCTGGCGGGCGAAGTCGAGCAGGTAGATCGTGATGATGCCGGCAGCCACGATTTCTCCGCTCACGGGGCCGCTCGGGCCCTGCTCGGCCGCGAGTTCGCCGGCGGCGTCCACGTGGCCTTTGAACAGCTTGATGTAGAGGGTGGACGTGTCGCTCCACAGATCCAGGCCCGGATCGTCCTTGACCCGCTTGAACCCGCTCATGGTCAAGGGGTTTCCGGCCCCGTCGGCGAAGTACAGCCGGTAGAGCATGCGGGTCAGGGTGGGGTCCTCGCTGTCGACGAAGAGGTTGAAGATCCCCTTCTCCACCGGCAGCCTCCCGCCCAGGACCTCGCACGAGACCCAGCCCCGGGCGGAGCCCTCGTGGCGGGGATCGGCGACGAAGCGCTCCACGTCGTCGGTGTCGATCGTCAGGTGGAACATGAAGAAGGTGCCGTCGTCCTTCCCCTGCCGGGCCCCGCGCTGGTAGTCCGTCTCGCCCAGGCTGATGTAGCCCTTCATCTCCTCGGTGAACTCCAGCCCGGTCGTCATGTGGTCCTCGCCTTGGTCTCAGTCGGTTCGAGGATGTGTTCGGACATCCGATTTGCAAACGCGGCGATGGTCAGCGCCGGGTTGGCCCCGACCGGGCCGGGCATGACCGACCCGTCGGCGACGAAGAGGCCTGGGTACCCGAACGCCTCGCCCCACTGGTCGACCACCCCCTCCCCCTCGTGGCGGCCCATGGGGCACCCGCCCAGCGGGTGCACGGTGACGACCCGCTTGAGGTACCACAGCAGGTTGTCCCGGAAGGTGGCGCCCAGGGCCTCCCCGATGTCGGCCATGGTAGAGCGGACCCTGTCGAAATAGGTCTGCGACGTACCCGTGGTCCAGTCGATGTCGAGGTAGCCCTTCCGGAGCCGCATGACCCCGTCGGGGACGTCGCGACCCATGCCGAGCAGGGGCATGGAGCCGGAGGACAGCTCGGCGTCCCCGATGAGCATCCCGATCTCGGCGCTCAGGTCGCTGCGGGGGTTCTTGCTGATCCTGCTCCAGATCCGGCGCAGGGCGAAGCGGGCGATCCTCCCTGCCGTGCTCGGGACGGTCGTCCCTTCCAGCATCCAGTCGATGAACACCGGGTAGCCGGCGTCTTCGATGTAGTAGCCCCGACCCGAGCCGCCATCCACCGAGTCGGGGACGCGGACGTAGCTGGTGATCACCGGCCCCCGGCTCCCGTCGAGGACCCGAGCGACCGGCTTGTCGCCTTCGAGGGTCTTGGACTTGAGCAGGAAGGTGAGCAGGTCCCCGTTGCCGCAGAAGCGGGTGCCGAGGGCCTCGCTGAGGCGGGGGAAGGCACTGCGGTTGCGGAGCAGCAGGTACGGGGTCCCGAGCGCGCCCGCCGCCAGCACCAGCCGGTCGGCGGTGAGGGTGATCTGGGGCAGCGTGGAAGTGTCGGTGGGTGACCCCTCCCGCTCGGGGAGGTGCTCCACGTAGTGGACGGCGAAGCCCCCACCGGGGCGGGGCTCGATGCGCCTGACCTCCGACCGGGTGCGGATGTCGGCCCCCTTGTGCTTCGCCGCCGAGAGGTAGTTGTGGTCGAGCGTGTTCTTGCTGCCGTAGTTGCAGCCCAGGTCGCACTCGCCACTCAGCCGGCAGGTCGTCCGGAGCTTCCCGTGGAGGTTCGGGTAATCCTCCTCGGGGATCTGAGCAGCCACCTCGGGCTCCCCGTCGGGCTGGGGGGCAAAGCTCACTGCCAGGGGCGGCAGCTTCCACTCGAGACCGAGTTGGGCCGCCGCGGCCTGGAGGGCGGCGGTCTTGGGAGATTCGTAGCCCGGCTTCCCGAAGGGAAACCGCTGGGCCCCCATCATCGTCTCGACCGCGTCGTAGTGGGGCTCCAGGTCCTCGCGGCCGATGGGCCACGTCTCGTAGCCGGAGCCGAACGGATCTTCCTTGACGAACCACTTCTCGTCCTTGCGCAGCAAGACGTTTGCGTAGATCAGCGACCCGCCACCGAGCCCGCTGGAGATGAGGGCCTCGATGCCCCGGAACGACCACACGTTGAACAAGCCGTGGTAGCCGCGGCTGGGGTCCCAGAAGTTGCGGGCCATGTCGCGGGGACGGCGGGCGAACGACTCGGGCGGGTACGCCTTGCCCCGCTCCAGCAGACAGACCCGCTGGCCGCCGTCGGCGAGACGGTAGGCGGTCACGGACCCACCAAAGCCCGAACCGACGACGATCGTGTCGAAATGCGTGTCCGCCACTCACACCGTTGTAGCGCGTTTGGGCGGCTTATCTGCCGTCGACGGTAAATGGAGGTTCGATCAGATGGGCGCGCGGAGGATCGTCCTCGGGGCCGATCCAGGGCGCGCCCGGTGGGCCGTCGGGATCGAGCCGCCACTGCCTGTTCTTGAGCACCCGGCGCACGCCGAACGGGTACACGTGCAGGACGCCGTGGGAATCCAACCGCATGCGGAGGAAGTTCTTGTAGCCGGTGAGCCGCTGGGCCGAGAAGGTCTCGTTCCCGTGGGCGTCCAGCCCGGGAATGACGTTGCAGAGAGCCAGGTAGCCACCGGTGATGAGGCCGCCTGCCACCCCGCCGAACACGCCCATCCCGACCAGGAACCAGAACGTGAACCACCCTCGGTCGGCCAGGAGATCGGCGAACCTCACGGCCAGGAGGCCGACGAGCACGACCGCAACCAGGTGGAGGGCGGTGTGAAGGCTGCCCATGACCACCTTGGCGATCAGGCGCTGGGGGTTCTGAGCCCACTTGACGGGAGGTTTGGCGAAGGCGATCCACGCGGCGAGGGCGATAAGGACGAGCAGGATCGAGATGGGGTTGCGAGCCAGGCCCAGCCAGAGGTCGAGCCAGCCGAAGGCGGGGGCCGACTCCTCGAGGGGACCGGGGAGCTCGAAGGCCCGCAGCGAGAACTGGCTGGACCAGCCGAGCAGGGCGTACAGCACCGCGGGCACGACCATGAACGAGGGGTTGCGGAGGGGCAACCCGATGGCGCCCCACGCCAGCCTCCTCGACGCCCGCTTCTCCGGGTAACAGGCGGTGAGCGCGTACGGACGGCGGGTGCGGTCGTCGGCCGGGTCGACCTGGATCTCGATGTCGTCGTCGAGGTCGTGCGTGGGATGGAGGAAGGCGCCACCGCCGCCAGCTGTGACCTTGTGCGTGCCGTCGGCGGCGACGTAGTGGGCGTAGTGGTGGCTGTCTCCCGACACGGTGAGCATCAGGCGGGCGCCGGTCGGCTCGATGAGCCGGCGCTCGACGTAGGCCAGGTTGCGGAACGCTCCCGGGTCGGCCTTCAGGTCGACCCAACTGGGCTTGGCCGTGGCCAGGATGACCCGGTCCCCCGGCTGCATGAGCTTGGTCGCCTTCTCGAAGTACCGCAGCTGGGGCTCGTCGATGTACGCGTCGAACTGGATGTCGATGCCCCACAACCACCACCGGTGGGGTAGCTGGAGGGCGAAGTAGCTGCGCGTCTGACGCGTCTTCCGCCCCCCGAGCCACTTCTCCTGGCAGAAGATCCGGATGAAGCTGGTGAGCCCGTCGTACCAGTCGTGGTTCCCACCCAGGGCGTACATCTCCGGGCTGCCGCCGTCGGTCCACGGGAGGGACGCCCGGTAGGGGCCGACGAACCGGTTCTCGTACTCCTCGGCGTCGCCTGCGGGATAGACCTCGTCGCCGCCCAGGACCAGGACGTCCCCCCGGGGGAGCGGCACGGGGAGGCCGGGCGCCGAGAGTGACTCTTGGGCGACGAGCCAGGCGATCGTGTAGGTGGCGTCGAACCCGTCTCCGGTGTCCGACACATAGTCGATCCACAGCTCGGGGATGTCGACACCGCGGGCGAGCGGTTCGGCTCCGATGCTCGCCTGCAGCTCCCGCTTGTCGAGGTAGGCGCCGAAAGCGGACGAGATGAGCACCCGCAGGCCCGCGCCCGCCAGCGTGCCCGGGCTGAACCAGCGGACGGCCCGCTGCCGGATGAAGCGCAGGTCCGCCTCCGTCCGAGGGCGAGGTGGCGGCCCCGTCCGGGCTCCGATGTCACGGGTTCGGACCGGCTGGGGACGTTCCATGACGCACCTCTCACGGCCAACGACACCCGCCCGCCGGGCGCCGCACCGGACCCTAGCGCCGGAGCGTCTGCAGAGTCAGCGCTCGTGCGGCCGTCGTCGAGGATCGAGGTCCGGATGGGGGCATAGGGTTGAGCCGGCAAACGTCTCGACCGATCCCTGAGGAGGGACCATGGCCGACCGCAGTGCGCGCGCCGTCTGGCAGGGCGATCTGTTCGAAGGAAGCGGCACCGTGTCCGCGACCTCCAGCGGACTCTTCACGGATGCGGCCGTCACGTGGGCCTCGCGCACCGAGGATGCCGGTGGCAAGACCAGCCCGGAGGAGCTGATCGCCGCCGCCCAGGCGGCCTGCTTCTGCATGGCCCTCTCCAACGAGCTCAGCCAGCGTGGACACCCGCCCGCCCGGCTCGAGGTTCAGGCCGTCTGCACGTTTCAGCCCGGCAAGGGCGTGACCGCCATGACCATCGACGTCACAGCCGACGTCCCCGACGCGGACGACGCCGCCTTCCGGGAGGGCCTCGACGCGGCCGAGCAGTCCTGCCCGGTGTCGAACGCGCTGAGGGGCAACGTCGACATCCAGGTGAACGGCCGCCTGGGCTGAGGCGCCTGCGCCGGCGGCGCCCGCTGGGGACGGCGCGCCGCGTCCTGGACAAGGCCCAAGGCCAACGGCGGATCAGTCCTCCTCGAGCTTCTCCGGCCCCTTGTCCCGGAAGCTGCGGATGAACCGGTCGATTGGCTCGCGCTCGAAGCTCGGGCACAGCAACCGCCGGTGCCACGCGGTGGCGGCAACCGCTGTGGTCAGGGTCGGCCGGGGTACGACGAGCACGTCGCGCTCGTAGGTGTTGACCATGTCGCGCAGCTGGTTGAGCACGTCGGCGGGAACGTCCGGCTTGTGCCAGAGCACGACGTCGCCGTGCTCCATGGCGTGGACGAGCTGCCCGTCCGGAGGAACGGTGTCGGTGTAGACGCCGGGAGACGCAGCGGTCGCGAGGTGGTTCCCGCCGGCGGGAGGGTTGACCTGGTACACCGGGGAGCCGGTCACGTGGTTGCGGCCCTGACCCTGGTCAGGGTCGGTCCGGCGGTCGAACTGGCAGCTCCCGGCTTCCAGGCGGCTGATCGTGCGCTCGGACGCCCGCCGGTTGGCGACGATCACGGTGGCGATCACGCCGAGGACGACCAGCAGCGCCCCGACCGCCAGCCCGCGCCGGAAGAGCCGCTGGCGACGCCGTTGCCGCTGGACGGCCTGGAGCCGCTCCTGGCGGGTCGGCTTGGTCGCAGTCTGACCCCCCGGTCGGGACGTACCCGCGGCCGGTCCGGAGGCACCGGCCGCCTGCCGCGAGGCGCTGCTCCCCGATGAGCGCTGGGCATTGGCCGGGGGCCTCGGTCGTTGCGGCGGCCGCTTCTTCTTCCGCTGGTTGGCCATGTGGTCAAGGTAGGGGTCGTGACGACCGTGCCGCCATCGCCCCGCCCTGCCCGCCGCGCCCGGTGAGGGGCGTCGTCCTAGAGCACGCGGTTCGGCCGCCGCTGCATGAAGTAGATGATGGCCGCCGCGGCCAGGATCTCGAGGATGAAGGCGATCCCGACGGGCGCGCCGATGAGGAACGCGATCAAGCCGCCGATGAAGGCTCCGGCGATACCGATGAGGATCGTCTGCCCGATGCTCATGGGGTTGGGGCCGGGCACCGCCAGCCTGCCCAGGGCCCCGATGATCAAGCCGCTGATGATGGTGGAGATGATGAACCAGATGAAATCCATGGGCGTAGTCTGCACCTCCGGCCGCTCGCCCGCTTGGGCGGGTGAGCCAGCGTGGTTTCCACGGCTGCCACCGCCTTGGCAGGCGATGGCGACCCGCGGTCGACCGTTCTCGGCTATGCCAGCTCTCCTCCGGAACCCCCGAGGCGGCTACGCCGCCGGGAGAGGCGCCTGAGCCGCCGCCGTCGACAGTGCCCCCGACGCCCAGCGGGCCGCCGCCTCGCCGCCAACGTGATACGCCAGCTGGCGGCGAGCCTCGTGGAAGGCGTCGAAGGCCCGAGCCGCACCCGAGTCGCCGGGTAGCGACACCGCCCCCACCGTGCGCTTGGAGGCGGTGGCCCAGGCGTGAGCGGCCTGTACGACCTGATCACCGGCGCGGCGGGCGGCGTCAGCGCGGGTGGGGTCGAGGTGCGAGGTCTCGATGTTGCTGTCGGGCATGTCGGTCCCTCCGCGTCCTCGTGCAGTACGTCTTCGTTCTACGCGGTTCGGTTGTCGGGCGGATGGACGGCGGTCGACAGCGGGATGAACACCGGCTTCCACTTCGGTGACACACCGTCGGGTGAGCACAGCCTACCCGGGGACCTCTGGGCTACCGGCGGGCCGCCGTTCCGCGTCAGGGTCAGCCGGCGGGCGGCGCGGTGGTCGTGGT
>JALZEC010000099.1 GCA_030862235.1 Actinomycetota bacterium
CCCCGGAGGCAGGCCGCCGTTACTGGTCAGGAGGGTCTTCGCCTCGGCTTCGAGGGCGACGACGTTCCGCCGGTACATCCAGTCGAGTGACTGACGCCCGGCTTGGGCGCCGGGAACCGCTTGCGTATCCCCATACGTCTGCGGGTATTCGCTCGTCACGTGGTTCCCCGCTGGGTGGGTGAAGTTGAGGGCATAGATGCCGATCCGGGAGGGATTGTCACCTGTGGCCACATTGCATCCGGGAGTCGGGCTCACCGTCCTGGCACTGCAGGCCAACACCGAGGGGGACCCGCTCGCGCTCGCGCCGTTCAGGACGGCCTGGTTGGAGTTGCAGGTGTCAGGAACGTCGTTCTGGCTGTCGATCTGGATCACACCCGCATACTGGAGGTAGGGCTGGGCGATCACCCGGGAGTTGTTGCTGTTCACGGTCAGAACGTCGCAGCCGTGCCGCTCCAGCAGCAGCAGGGCGGGGCTGTACTCCTCGCTGGCCATCATGCTGAGGCGCCCGACGGATCGGATGGTGGTCGTCCGGTCTCCCGCCCCGAAGACGTTGCCGAACAGCGGCGTGTGAGTCTCCCGGATGATCACCGAGAGGTTGTCGCACTCGCCTTTCAGCGGGTCGCCGGTGTCGGCCGGCACCAGCGCGTCCTCCGGGAAGCGGGGGTCTGGCATGTGGTACCCGCTCTGGATCTCGATGCTGACGCGGCCGCCGAAGGCTGTGGCCGTCAACCTCCCCCACGTTGAGGTATTGGGGACGCCGAGGGCGTGCGGCAGGCACACGTTGAGAGTCGGGTTGAAGCACGGGCTGGACGTCAGCTGGCGGAGAGGCTCGCTCAGCTGGAACCACGTCTCGCTACCAGGGTCGAAGTCCGGGATCTCCTTGCTCGAGCGGAGAAAGTCCGCAGCGCGGCACACGCCGGACCACGGGCCCAGGTTGAGGACACCGAGGCCAGCCCGAACGGCCATGTCCGCCACGCTCTTGTTGATCCGCCGCGTCGTGCGCATCTGGGCCACGTCGAGGACGAGGCTGCTCATGATGAGGACGCTCGACATCAACACGCAGGTGAGGATCAGGACCGACCCCTGCTCCTCAGACCGCCGGCGGCGGAAGCGCCTCACAGGATGTCTCGCTCGTAGCGAGCGACGACCTTCGTGGTCAGGGTCGGTGTCGACGTGAAGAACACGAACTCCAGCTTCGTCACCTTGGCCACCGAGACTTTGACCAAGCTGGCCGGCGCGAGAATCGACGGATCGCTCGCCGAACCAGTGGGATCGTTGACGCCACAGGCCGTGTCGGCCCCTGTCGGCCTCACCAGCTCAGCACACACGTCCGCAGCCGTCAGTTGACCGCCGGAGAGCTCGGCCACCCGGTTCTTGACGTTCTGCCGCCACTGGGCGAGCCCGCCGGAGGCTGCGTCGTGCTTGAGGCTCGCACCGTAGCGCGCGCCGTCACGGGCGGCGTCGACCAGGTTGATCTTCTTGAAGTAGGCGGACCCACCCGTGAAGATGCCGAGCACCAGGGCCATCAGCAGGGGCAGGATCAACGCAAGCTCTACAAGTCCGGTGCCGCGCTCTCCGTGTGCTCGTCGCTGAACGGTATGCATTCCGCACTCCGACCTTCCTGGCCCCGTGCGCCGAAGACCACCGTCCTGGCACCGAGTGGCGTATGTCCCTACTCACTAGGTGGTCGACAGGACGCGCGCCGTTCTCAATGAGTCAAACGGTTCAATCCAGCCAAGGAGGAGCCCCGGGCTGCGTGTTCAGTCGAGGCGGACGATACCCATCCGTACGGCGCGCAGGACGGCCTGCGTTCGGTCCCTCGCGTCGAGCTTCTCGTAGATCGAGGCCAGATGGTTCTTGACCGTCTTCTGGCTGATGAAGAGCTTTTCGGCGACTTCGGGGAGGGTGCAGCCGTCCGCCACCAGCTGGAGGACCTCCTCCTCGCGAGCACTGATGACGGGCTCCTCGCCCTTGCGCGGCCGATTGAACCTTTCGACCTCGGCCAGCATCGACGACGCGATGTTTGGAGAGAGGGTCGCCCAGTCGCTGGCCGCCATACGGACGGCGTCCACCACCTCTTCGATTGAGCAGTCCTTGACCAGATAGCCCGCCGCCCCCGCCTGGAGGGCTCGGGCGATGAGGTCGGTGTCGGAGTGCATGGTGAGCATGACGACCTGGGTGTCGCGGACCTCCCGGCGGACGGCGCGCGTGGCCTCGATGCCGTCCAGGACGGGCATGCTCACGTCCATGAGCACGACGTCGGGCCGGAGCCGGCGAGCCAGCTCGACCGCCTCGTGGCCGTCAGCCGCCTCACCCACGACATCGACTCCGAAATCCTCCAGGGAACGCCGCAGCCCTTGTCGAAGCATCCGGTGATCGTCAGCCAGAAGGAGACGCACGGGAGCGGGGCCCGGCCCGCTCGAGGAGCCCGCTGAAGCGCGCTGGACCATCACGCCGCCTCAACGGGATCGCGGTTCACATGTCGCCAAGTGCCGCTCCCCTGGACTCTGCACTCCACGAGAGTCCCGACGAACGGTTCGGACTCGATGTTCAGCGAGGCCCCGATGGCGCTAGCCCGCTCCTTCATGCCGACGAGGCCATATCTGTCCCTCCGGTCTATGCGGCTGACCGGGAAGCCGCGGCCGTCATCACCGATGGTCAGACGGGCCCTTTGGCCGTCACAGTGCCACCGGACGTGGAGGTGGCGAGCCGCAGCGTGGCGTTCCACGTTCGTGATTGCCTCGTGGGCTATCCGCCAGAGCTCACGCTCCTGCTGAATCGGCAACCGTCCCGCCTCCTCGTGGTGGAACGTTACTTCCAGGTCGGTTCGGCTACCGACGCGATCGAGGAAGGCCTGGAGGGTCTCGACCAGCCCCTGTTTCTCGGTGACGTCGGTCCGCAGGTCGCACAGCGCTTCTCTCACCTCGCTCAGCACGCCCCGCACCTCGCCTCGCATCACCTCGAGCTCGCCGCGGAGGAGGTCGTCTTGGGCCATGTTCGTGACGCGGTCGAGCTTGAAGGCGAGGTACGCCAGCGACTGGCCGACGCTGTCGTGCATGTCCCGGGCGATCCTGATCCGTTCCTCCTCGGCGCCCATGAGCCGGAGCCGGGCGAACCAGGCCGCGTTGTCGATGCCAAGAGCAGCGTGGCCGGTGAAACCGTCAAGAAGGCGAAGATCCCGGCGCTCGTAGAAGCCGGGCTCGTGGTGCTCGAGGGCGATGAGCCCGACCAGTGTTCCCCGGGCTCGAAGCGGCGCGTACAGGCCCGAGCGGGACACTGAGGCCCGCCCCAGACCCTCCCCCGGAGCGAGACAGACAACCAGCGAGGCGACGCTGCTCGTGGCCGCTGCCTGAAGCGGCGCCGGCAGTTGGCCGGGGTCGAGCGAATGACCCAGAACTACGCCGTCGCTGGCACCCACCGTCCAGCGGCCCGTCACGTCGTCGCGGACGAGGACGACGGCCACATCCCACCCGATCAGTTTGCGGAGCTCGTCGAGAGTCGAGCACAGCACCTGTTCGAGGTCGAGGGAAGCGGGAAGGGTCTGAACGACCCGGTGCAGAGACACCAGCAGGTCGTTGGCCTCGTTCAGGTGCGTCATGGGGTCAAGCTCGACGGAGTGCCGTTGCTCGGCTTCGCCGAACAGACGTCGGAGGTACCCAGCGACCGCCAGCATGAGACCGACGCCTGCCGCGAGGGTGACGAGGATCGCTGATCCGTTCAGGCCGTTCTTGACGTGATTGACAATGCCGACGCCGAGTAGCAAGCCCACGCCGAGGGTCGTCCAGCGAATCTCCTTGACGAGGGGTGCTACAGAGATCGGAGCCGCTCCCCCCATCGGATTTCAGGGTCCTTCCTGCTACGAGAGCGCTTGCTTGATCCCCGAAGCCGCCGGGGCAAGGACAACGATCATGATGGTCGGGAAGATGAAGAGGATGAGCGGGAACAACATCTTCACCGGCAGCTTCGCCGCCTTTTCCCGGGCCCACATCCGCCGCTTGCTCCGCATCTCGCCCGCCTGGGTCTTCAGCACCCGACCGATCGGAATACCAAGGGCGTCGGCTTGCAGAAGGGCGAGGATGAAGGTGGACAGCTCGGGCACCTCAGTGCGGCGCTTGAGGTTGTGGAAGGCGTCGGCCCGGGGCAGGCCCAGCTCCATCTCGCGCAGCGTCCGGGCGAACTCCTCGGCCAGGGGCGAGTGGAAGTGCTTGCACACGATGTCGAGTGCCCCTTCGAAGCCCATGCCCGCTTCGACCGAGATGGCGAGGAGGTCGAGGGTGTCCGGGAGGTCCTTGCGGATGGCTTGAGCGCGAGCGGTGACCCGCTTGCTCAACCAGGAGGCCGGCAACAGGAGGCCGATCAGAGGGGCGATGATCAGGAACAGCACGCCAATGCGCGGGGCCGGCCTGGCCAGCACGGTGTAGAGCAGCGCCCCCACCGTCAGCAGACCGGTGCCGGCCATTTGCGCGACGACGAACTCCTCGGCCCTCATGCTCCCGGAGAGACCGGCGAGAAGGAGCTTCTTGTGCGTCGCCTCCAGGTAGTTCCGAGGGGTCAGGCGGGTGATGCCGCCGAGAGCTTTCCCGCTGATCGGACGAATGATCCGCACGAGGAAGGGCATCGCCAGCTTCTGGTGGTACTCACTGGCGACCTCGAGACGGGTGTCCGCGTCCAGGTCCTGGAGGTACTGGCCGTAGTCGAGGACGGGGCGCTGGGCCCGCGACAACCCGACGATGGCGACCGCGGCGCCGACCACGGCGAAAGTAGCGGCTACGACGATTCCGAGATTTCCCATGGTCAGACCTCGATCTTGGTCATGCGGTTGAGCAGGATCATGCCGAACGTCATCCAGATGCCCATGACGGTCAGGAGGATGAGCCCCTTCGGACGCCACATGGGCGCCATGTACTCGGGGTTCATTATCTGGAAGGCCACGAGGATCAGCGGCGGCATGGCGCCAAGCACCCACGACGAGATCCGGCCCTCTGCCGTCAGCACCTTGACCTCGCGACGCACCTCGTCACGGGCCCGGATGAAGTCGGCCAGTGTGTGCAGCAGGTCAGCGAGCTTTCCACCCACCGTCTGCTGAATGCGGATTGCCTGCACCACCCAGTCGAGGTCACGGATGTCGAGCCGCTCGGCCATCCGGGCGAGAGCCTCGACCAGCGGGTCGCCCAGACGGGTCTCGGAAACGACCCGCTCGAACTCCTCGGCGAGCGGCTCCTCGGCCTCCTCGCACATCATCTGGATGGCACGCAGGAAGGTGTGACCAGCCGAGAGGGACGACGCGATCAGGGTCAGGGCGTCCGGGAGTTGCTCCTCGAAGTCCTTCCGGCGCTTGGTGATGCGCCGTTGCACCAGGAAACGACCGCCGAGAGGACCGAGGACCAGGCCCACGAGAGCGAAGACCCAGACCCCTGTGACCGCCATGAGCACGGCGGCCAGGCCCAAGCCGGCGGCGCCGGCCACGAGTACGAACTCGCCCGGCTTGAGCGGGATGCGAGCCCTCTCGAGTGAACCGGCGAGCGAGCCCTTGGTGTCGAACTGCTTGACGGCTTTGCCCGCCAGCCCGATCGTGGACTCCACCAGCGGGCTGTAGTGCTCGCTCAGCGCTTCGACCGGCACGTCCCGCTCCCCGTAGGGCAGCTCGAGAATCTGGGCCAGCTCGCGGTTCCGGCTGCGCCCGCGGGCCAGGTAGCCGCCCACGATCAGGGCTAAGCCGAGGCCGACCGTGAGCATGGCGAAGATGATGGCGGTCATCGCGCACGCTCCATCTGGGCGAGGTTGGGAATGGACGGGACGCGGGGGCTGCGGCCGGTTCGGCCGCCCTGGCCGTTGGAAGCGGCCACTGGGGCGCGGAACGCCTTGGCCGGGACCTCGATCCCGCTCTCCGACAGCTTGTCGAGGAACTTGGGACGGAGACCGGTGGCGACCAGCGCTCCACTGGCCCGGCCGCTCTCGGTCCGCCCGTCAACCCTGTACTTGAAGAGGTCCTGGAGCAGGATCGTGTCCCCCTCCATCCCCTGGATCTCGGTGACGGAGGTCACGATGCGGCGCCCGTCGGGCATCCGATCGAGGTGCATGATCAGGTTCAGGGCGGCATTGATCTGCTCGCGGATCGCTCGGACGGGAAGGTCGTATCCCGCCA
>JALZEC010000105.1 GCA_030862235.1 Actinomycetota bacterium
CCGTGGCCGAGATCCGTCGTGATCCCCGCCATGTGCTGCGCATCGCGCCGGGCGGGCTCATGAACATGTTCGAACCCAGGGCAGGCCGCAACGACGTCGCGGAGACCAACGACGGTCGCAACCTCAGACTGCAGCATCACAGCGTGCCCTTGGTGGGCTACGTCACGATCTTGGGCCTGGCTGGGCTTCTGGCGATGAGGGGCCGAGGCGTGGGCCCCCTTGTTCTTGCCGCGTTGGTGTTCACCGCCCTGAGCGCGGTCACCGTCGCCACGCCTCGCATGCGGGCACCGTTGGACGTCGCGTGTTGCGTCGGTGTCGGTGCGTTGGCCGCCCGAGTGGCACAAGCCTGGGAGTCGCGACAACTTCGCCGGGCGGAGCCGGTCCCGGTGAGCGGATGAGCTCCTGGCGCGCCCCGACGCACGTGGGCGGGCCGCGACCGACGGTAGCGGCGGACGCCGAGGTTCCGCTCAGCGGATGGGGCAACACGGGCGTCAGCTGGGCCACTGTGCGACGGCCGGCTCGCGTCGAGGAGGTGGCCGAGCTCCTCTCGAAGCGGCGGGGCCAACTCATCGCTCGCGGGCTCGGCCGCAGTTTCGGTGACGCCGCCCTGAACGCCGGCGGCGAGGTCGTCGACATGACCGGCCTGACGGGCATCGAGGCGCTCGACCTCACGCACGGGCACGCGACGGTTCAGGCGGGCCTGAGCCTGGATGCGCTGCTCCGATTTCTCGTGCCCCTCGGCTGGATCCTTCCCGTCACTCCGGGCACGAGGTTCGTCACGGTCGGCGGCGCCATTGCCAACGACGTGCACGGAAAGAACCACTTTGCCAGGGGCAGCTTCTGTGATCACGTTCGATCCTTCGAGCTTCTGACCCCGAGCCGAGGAGTGGTCATCGTCGATCGCCGGAACGACCCCGACCTGTTTCGAGCGACCTCGGGTGGTCTTGGGCTCACCGGCTTCATCCTGCGAGCCACCCTGGAGCTGGTGAGGGTCGAGACGACCTGGATGGCGGCGGAAGTGCAGCGAGCGCAAGACCTCGACCATCTGTTCGACGTCATGGCGGCCGACGGGGTCGCGTACGACCATGCGGTCGGATGGGTCGATGGGACGGCCCGTGGTGCGAATCTCGGACGCGCTGTCGTGACCCTCGCCCGGCCCGCCACCGTCGACGACATCCCTACACGGGAGCGGGCATCGGCTCGTTCCCTCCCTACGGAGCGGTCGTGGAACCGCTTGATCGGATCTACCAGCGGACCCCTCTTCCGTCGAGCTGTCCCTGCCATGAACGAGCTGCGGTTCCGCCGGGCTCCGCAGCACCGCCAAAGCCGGCTCGTCCGCCTCTCCTCGGTCCTCTACCCGCTCGACGCCATCCCCGGCTGGAACAGGCTCTTCGGTCGCAGCGGGTTGGTTCAGTACCAGTTCGTGGTGCCCTCAGGGGGCGAACACGCGGTTCGATCGGTCCTCGAGACGTTGGCGACGCATGGGCCGCCCTCATTTCTCACGACGCTCAAGCGGTTCCGCGAAGGCCGTTCGTTGCTGTCCTTCCCGATCGCCGGTTGGTGTCTGGCCGTTGACGTCCCCGCTGGCCACCCGGGCCTGGGTCGCACCCTGGATAGGTTCGACGAGCTCGTGGCCGAAGCGGGTGGCCGGGTGTACCTCGCCAAGGATTCCCGGCTCCGACGGGACGCGTTCGAGGCGATGTACCCGGACGTCGCCCAATGGCGCTCGATCTGTGATTCGGTCGATCCCGGGCAAACCATGGCGTCCGACCTGGCTCGGCGGCTCGGTCTCAAGGGTTAGGGCAGCGGCCGAAATTTCGGGCACGCGCCGAGACCTCTCACGGAGCGCCTTCGCGATCCGAGGACCCTCCCGAACGGGTGTAGGGAAGGCCGAGGAGCCAGATCGAGGCAACAGCCCAGACCACGATGAGGAACACCCAGACGAGCGTCGTCCCGAATGACCGGCCAGTGGAGAAGTACGGCACCTCGGAGGAGAGCGGGGCATAATTGAACCACCCTCCCTCCGGTGTGTTTCGTCCAACCATGTAAGCGCCGGTCACCCGGAGGACAGCCGCCAGTGAGACGATCGCTACGACCCTCTGCCCAAAGTTGAGGTCCCGCGGACGCATGCCAGAACGATAAGTCGCGGTCGGCTGGGTCTGCTGGCGCCAGCGATTCTTCGCGCCTTCGCTCGACCCGGTCAGGAGAAGGCGAACAGTGGCGGGAGGATGACGACGACCGCGGCGACCCACACGGCGAAGACCGGCAGGTATGTGGTCTGCCAGCGCTCGAGCCGATGGAAGGTGCTGTGTCCAGTGAGGAACCGGGTGGAAAGCCAGGCGGTCCGGGCGAGGTTCACAAGGAGCACAAGGTTCAGCCCGAGCGCTGCTGTTCGATTCGGGGTGAACCCAAGGTCGCCGATCCGGGCCACCATCGTGCCGAGCACCATCACATCGAGGAGCAGCGCGCTCACGATGGCGACCAGTTGGATGCGATCCATCCAGCCCGCCGACGAAGACGGGTCCCGGGCGGACATCCCGTACAGGACGAGACCGAGGACCACGACCAGCAGCGCGTCGAAGACGCCGAGGAGTTCACGATCGAACGCGCCGCCGACTCCCGTCACCGCGTAGACGACTGCTGCCGTGGCCAGCATCATGGCGAACAGCGGCGTGAAGAGCAGGGTGAGCACCGGCGCCATGTTCTCCACGACCCGTTGCTTCGACTCGACGAGCCATGCGGCCACGATCACGGCGCCCGCCGCCCCCGAAGGCAATACCCACTCAATGAGCCGCTCGACGTCAGCACCCGTCGGTTCGAGGATGAGCCCGGTCAGCGCGAGTAGCACGCCACCCCCGAGCGCGATCAGTACGTAGTAGATGAACCATTCCCCGGTGAAGCGGACGAAGTCCATGCGCCGCTCGTGCGATCGCAGCTCGCCGTTCATGTACGGGTAGGCGACGACGAACCACAGCAGGACGGGCAGGTGGGCAGCGACGAGGGGTTCAGTCGAGGAGTCTTCATCGAACGGGTAGAGGTTGATCACGATGGCGGCGATCGCGAACGGGCCCGCCGTCAACATGGCCTGGCGCAGGGGAAGTCGTCGCCGCCGGGCGAAGTAGCCGGCGAGGAACGGCAGCACGAGCAGGCTCGCGTTGCGCAGCAGCCACGAGGGCTCCTCGCTCGGGAACCCCGCGATCAGCCGCGCGACCTGAATCGCGACGGCAGTGGCTACGGCGAGCAGGAGCGCCTCCGGCCACCCGCTGTTGTCGGACGGTTGCTGCTCGCTCCCGCCGGAGAGGACGAGCTGCCTCCAGAGCCTGCCGCTGTGCTCGCGCGCGTACTCCCTGGACAGCTCGTCGAGCTTTCCCATCCGCTTCACCGCAACGAGAAAGGCCTCATCGGCGGCGAGACCGGCCGCGTCCAGATCAGCGATCTGATCACGCAGATGGGCCTCCAACTCCTC
>JALZEC010000119.1 GCA_030862235.1 Actinomycetota bacterium
GGGCGAAGCCTCCAGGCAGGACGACACCGTCAACGTCTCCGAGGTCGCGATCCGCGTGCCAGAGGAAACGCGTCTCCACCCCGATCGTGGCCAGCGCCTCGGCCACGTCGTGCTCGCAGTTCGAGCCCGGGAACACGACGACGGCAATGTTCATGCGCCGCCCTCCGGGTTGCTCATGCGGGTAGGTCCTCGAGGCCGGAGGGAGCGTGTTCGATCTGGATGACGGCGTCCTCGATCACGGGGTTGGTGAGGAAGCGGCGGCACAGTTCTTCCACTTGGGCGAGGGCGGCCGTCTCGTCCGGGGCGTCGACGGTGAACCGGATGGCCTTGCCCACGCGCACTCCCTCGATGCCGGTGAAGCCGAGGGCGGCGACCGCCCGCTCGATGGTGGCGCCCTCGGGATCGGGCAGACCTTCTCGCGGTCGTACCTCCACGAGCACGGGAAAGATCATGAGCCTGATCGTGACACGCCGGGCCAGTCAGACAGCGACTTGCCGGTGACTCGCTGGTAGGCCGCTCGGTAGCGGTCTCGTGTGGCAGCCACCACGTCGTCCGGCAGCGGAGGGGGCGGCGGGGACTTGTCCCACCCGCTCGCTTCCAGCCAGTCCCGCAGGGGCTGCTTGTCGAATGAGGGCGGGGTGGCGCCGGGCTGCCAGGTCTCGGCGTCCCAGAACCGCGAGGAGTCCGGGGTGAGGACCTCGTCGCACAGACAGAGCCGCCCGTCGATCCAGCCGAGTTCGAACTTGGTGTCGGCCACGATGATCCCCCGAGTGGCCGCCCGCTCGGAGGCGCGGATGTAGACGGCGAGGGAGATGGCGCGAGCGGTCTCCAGTACGTCCTCGCCTACGATCTTGGCTGCCTCGTCCGGGGAGATGTTCTCGTCGTGACCGTCGGTCGCCTTGGTAGAGGGGGTGAAGATCGGTTCTGGCAGCTTGTCTGCTTCGCGGAGTCCGCTGGGCACAGCCATCCCGTGCACGGTCCCCTGTTGGCGATACTCCTTCCACGCCGACCCGGCCACGTACCCCCGCACGATGCACTCAATAGGCAGCATCTCCGCCCGGTGGACCAGCATGACCCGGCCTTCGAGGTCGTCCAACCGGGACGCCTCGCCGGGACTGGCTGGCCCGAGCGCACTGTGCGGGAGGTCGGCCACGTCGGTGGAGATGAGGTGGTTCGGCACGATGTCAGCCACCTCGGTCAACCAATAGGCGGTCATGGCGGTGAGGACGCGGCCCTTGTCGGGGATGGGCTCGGCCATGACCACGTCGAAGGCGGAGATCCGATCGGACGTCACCATGAGCAGGCGGCCGTCGCCAGCGTCGTAGACGTCCCGGACTTTTCCTTGGTGGACGAGGTTCACGTGTCGATCTTCTCCAAGGCTCGAAGGATGGTGCCCGTGTTCCGCAGCGCCCGATCCAGGCTGAACGCGCCGTCGAGTTGTCGAGCGTCGAGGGGGACCCGTGGATGGCTCTCGAGCACCTCTCGGAAGGGACGCCGCTCCTGGTGGGCGGTGATGGCCGCCTCCTGCACGATGCGGTAGGCGTCGTCCCGGCTGAGGCCAGCGTCGATGAGGGCGAGCAGGACGGGCTGGCTGAACACCAGGCCGTAGGAGCGGTTCAGGTTCTCCAGCATCCGCTCGGGATGTACGACCATGCCCTCCACGACGGCCCGCATCTTGACCAACAGGTAGTAGGCCAGCAGGGAGGAGTCGGGGAGGATCACGCGCTCGACCGACGAGTGCGAGATGTCCCGCTCGTGCCAGAGCGCCACGTCCTCCAGGCCGGCGCCGAGGTTGCCCCGTAGCACCCGGGCCAGACCGGCCAGGCGCTCGCACGTGATCGGGTTTCGCTTGTGGGGCATGGCCGAGCTGCCCTTCTGGCCTTTGCGGAACGGCTCTTCCACCTCTCCCACCTCGGTCCGCTGCAGATGGCGGATTTCCGTGGCGAACTGCTCGACGCTGGCCCCCACCGACGCGCACGCCCACAGGTACTCGGCGTGGCGATCGCGGGCGATGACCTGGGTGGCCGGGACGGCCCGCAGGCCCAGGGCGGCGCAGACGTGCTCCTCCACTGCGGGGTCCACGTTCGAGTAGGTGCCCACCGCACCGGAGAGCTTCCCGACGGCGATGGCCTCCCGAGCGGCACGGAGGCGGGCCCGGTCACGGTCCGCCTGGAAGCACCAGTGAGAGAGCTTGACGCCGAACGTCGTCGGTTCGGCGTGCATGCCGTGGGTGCGGCCGGCCATGGGGACGTCGAAGAACTCCAGGGCCCGCGCCTTGAGGGCGCCGACGAGGAGGTCGGAGGCGTGGATCAGCAGATCGGCGGCCCGGGTGAGGGTGGCGCACAGGGCGGTGTCGACCACATCACTCGACGTCAGCCCGTAGTGGACCCAGCCGGCCGCAGGCTGCCCGATGGCGTCCTGGACGATGTCCACGAAGGCGGCGACGTCGTGGTCGGTCACTCGCTCCCGTTCGTTCACGGCAGCGACGAAGCCGGCGTCCACCACAGGCGCGCGCTCCCGCACCTTCTTGGCGTCCTCCTCGGGAACGACGCCGAGGGCGGCCCATCCCTCCGTGGCCAGGACCTCCACCTCGAGCCACATGGCCAAGCGGGCCTCGTCGGTGAAGAGGGCGGCCATCTCCGGGAGGGAGTAGCGCGGGATCACCGCTGGGCTCGCCGTTCCTCGAGCTGGCCGGCCAACTCGGCGTCAGTGATGGCGAGCATCTCCACGACCAGGAGGGCGGCGTTCATTGCCCCGTCGATGGCGACGGTGGCGACCGGGATCCCGCGGGGCATCTGGACCGTGGCGTAGAGGGCGTCCATCCCGTTGAGGGCGCCACCGGAGAGGGGCACGCCCACCACGGGCAGGGTGGTGTTCGCTGCGACCGCGCCGGCCAGGTGGGCGGCCATGCCCGCGCCGCAGATGATGGCCGCATAGCCCGCCTCGCGCGCCCCCTTGGCGAAAGCGCTGACGTCGTCCGGCGTGCGGTGGGCGGACATCACCCGCTCGTCGGCTTCCAGGCCGAACTCCCCGAGGGTGGCGGCGGCCGGGGCCATCTTCGCCTGGTCGTTTGGTGAGCCCATGAGGATCGCGACCTTTCGGGGAACAGTCATGCCCGCACCGCCTGGCCGGCGGCCAGGCCGGCCGCCCGCTCGGCGATGTCCTGCCGGTACTGCATCCCCGGCCACGAGATCAGCCGCACGGCCTCGTACGCCTCGGTCCGGGCCGCGAGAAGGTCGGAACCCAGCGCGGTCACGTTCAGCACTCGCCCTCCTGCCGTTGACATACGGCCCCGCTCGTCAACACCCACCGCCGCCCGGAAGACGAGGACGCCGGCAAGGGCCTCGGCCTCCGTCAGCCCCTCGATGACATCGCCCGTTCGCGGCGAGGCCGGGTACCCCTCGGCGGCGAGGACGACGGTCACCGCCGCCTGGTCCCGCCACGCCGGCTGGCTCCGCAGGTGGCCGGCGGCCGCTTGCCTGAGGAGCTCAGCGAGGTCGCTGGCGATGCGGGGAAGGACGACCTGGGCTTCCGGGTCACCGAACCGGACGTTGTACTCGAGCACCTTCGGGCCGTCGGCGGTGAGCATGAGGCCGGCATAGAGGACGCCCCTGTAGTCGATCCCTCGGCGGCGCAGGGCGGCGAGGGTCGGCTCGATCGCTCGATCCATGACTTCTGACACCACGGCCGGTCCGGCCAGGGGCACCGGGGAGTAGGCACCCATCCCTCCGGTATTGGGTCCAACATCTCCGTCCGCCAGCCGCTTGAAGTCCTGGGCCGGGGCGAGGGGGACAGCCCGCTGACCGTCACAGAGACAAAGCAGCGACAGCTCCTCGCCGGTCAACCCTTCCTCGATCACCACCGTTCGGCCGGCGTCGCCGAAGGCGCGACCGGAGAGCTTGGCCGAGACATCATCGATCGCCTCGTCGAGGGACTCGGTGACGAGGACACCCTTCCCTGCAGCCAACCCGTCGGTCTTGATTACGTAGGGAGGCCCCAGCTGGCGCAGAAACCGGACCGCTGCCTCCCGTTCTCGGAATTCGCCGAAGCGAGCGGTGGGAACGGCCGCCTCGGCCAGCAGGCCCTTCATCCACGCCTTCGAGCCTTCGAGCCGTGCGCCGTCCGCTCCAGGTCCGAGCACGAGCTTGCCTCGAGCTCGCAACCGGTCGGCCAGGCCGTCGACCAGCGGCACCTCGGGCCCGATCACGAACAGGTCGGCGTCGACGTCCTCCGGGGAGGCAGGAGTCGAACCGGGAATGCCTGGATTTCCGGGGGTGACGACGACTCGGTCGGCGGTGAGGGCGAGGACGGTGGCCAGCGCCGCCTCGCGGCCACCCCCTCCGACGACGCAGACCCGCACGCCTAGAGCACCAGCACGCCGGGACCCAGGGGCTCGCCGTCGTCGGCCCAGTCGTCGTCTCTTTCGTCGTCCTCGTGCGCGTCGGGCCCGTCCGCCAAAGGCGTCATCGGAGTCCGTAGGAACTGGTCGCGGCCGGGACCCACGCCCACCATGGTGATGGGGACGCCACTGGCACCGGCCAGGAACTCGATGTACTCCTGCGCCGCCTCCGGCAGCTCGGTCCACTCGGTGATCGCGGTGAGGTCCGTCTTCCAGCCGGGCAGCTCCTCGTACACCGGCCGCACCTTGTGCAGGACGGACTGGTGGTACGGGGGGTAATCGTGGCTGGCCCCGTCCCACTCGTAGGCCGTGCACACCTTGATCTTCTCGAAGGTGTCGAGGACGTCGAGCTTGGTCAGGGCCAGCTCGGTGAGCGAGTTCAGGCGGGAGGCCTGGCGGAGCATGGCCACGTCGAACCAGCCCGGACGCCGGCGCCGGCCGGTCACCGTGCCGTACTCGCGCCCTCGCTCGACCAGGATGGCCCCCGTCTCGTCCTCCAGCTCGGTCGGGAAGGGGCCCGAGCCGACCCGGGTGACGTACGCCTTGGCTACTCCAACGATGGACGTCAGGTGGCGCGGCCCCACTCCTGCACCGATGCACGCCCCTCCCGCCACCGGGTTGGAGGAGGTCACGTACGGATAGGTGCCGTGGTCGAGGTCGAGGAAGGTCGCCTGGGCGCCCTCGAACAGCACGTTGCCGCCCCGCTCCAGCGTGGTGTGGATGAGACCGGCGGTATCGGCGATCAGGGGCTCGAGGCGGGGGGCCAGCTCGTTGAGGTACTGGTCGGCGATCTCGTCGGCCGAGAGGGCGAGCCGGTTGTAGACCTTGGCCAGGATGAGGTTCTTCTCCTTCAGCGCGACCTCGAGCTTCTCCCTGAAGATCTTGGGGTCGAGGAGGTCCTGCACCCGCAGCCCCACGCGGGCCGCCTTGTCCGCGTAGGCGGGGCCGATCCCTCGCCTGGTCGTGCCCAGCCGGTTCTTGCCCAAGTGGCGTTCCGTGAGCCGGTCGAGTTCGATGTGGTAGGGCATGATCAGGTGCGCGTTCCCGCTCACGCGGAGCCGGCTGCAGTCCACGCCCCGGCCCTGGAGCATGTCGATCTCTGCTACGAGGACGGCGGGGTCGACGACCACGCCGTTGCCGATGATCGGCGTCACCCAACGGTAGAGGACACCGCTGGGCACGAGCTGGAGGGCGAAGGACTGGCCTCCCACCACGATCGTGTGACCTGCGTTGTGCCCGCCCTGGTAGCGGACGACCATCTGCATGTCCCGGGCAAGCAGGTCGGTGAGCTTGCCCTTCCCCTCGTCGCCCCACTGGGTGCCCACCACAACAGTTCCGGGCACGCGCGACTCCTCCAAGACGTAACTACGGCGGTCCTGAATTGTACCGCCCGGCGACGAAGACCTCGGGAAATACGCCCACGGCTGTCGATCAGCCGGCGCGCAGGCTGACCAAGAAGTATTCGGGCGGCCGTTCCTGACTGATGGCGGCACACGTCAGCGGTCGGGGTGGACGGGCCGAACGCAAGCCGACCTGGACGGAGTAGTGGCCGTCCGGCCCGGCGAAGTCGACCTCGACGAGGTTGTCACCGAGGCGGCGCCGCGCCCCGGGGACGAGATCGTCCACGCTCAAGATCCTCTCAGCCCGGCGAAGGAAGTACTCGGCCGCCTGGACGGGGAAGGGGTCACCCGCCCGCCCGCGGTAGTGGTCGAGGTCGATGGTCCCCTGGGCGTAGGCGTCGACGACTCGAACCGCCGAGTCGGGACCGACACGGCCGAAGTACAGCCCATGGGGCATGCAGACCAGGTTCCCGGCAAAACGGTCACCGCCCACGTGGGAGCACTCCCAGGCAGTGGGTTGGTCCAGCAAGGCGCGGATGACCGGTCGGCCGAGCTGGGCACAGCAGGGGTCGTGGCGACCGTTCGTGCAGACCAGGTACAAGGGCTCGTCCCACGGCTCGCCGAATCCCACTGGCCCTCCCCTGCGGAGCGGGCTCAGGTCGAGGTCGAGCAGCTCCCGCGGATCGGTGATGAGACGGTGCTCGATCGAGGTCGCAGGCCGGCCAGAGAAGACCACATAACAGTGACGTTCGGCAGTCTCGGGCCGGTCGGGCCGGCGCAACAACAGAACGCGGACACGGTCCTGGCGCGCGCGCACGGCCAACTCGGTGGCGACAGCGTCGGGAAGGCGGCTCTGCAGAAGCGCCTCCGACCCCCACGGCCCGGGGGGG